>DASTET010000127.1:0-5405 GCA_035709445.1 Blastocatellia bacterium
TGCCGTCGACGACCACGGTCCTGAGTCCCGCCTCCCTCGCCAGGTTCACCAGGTGCATCGAAACCGGTCCCGCTCCAAAAATGATCAGGGTGCGGGGCGGCTCATGCAGCTCGAAGAATACGTCCATCTCAGACGAGCCGCGAGTCAATCGAACTGTGCGAGAGATGCGCTTCTCCATCAGATCGAGCGCCGCGTCACGCGCCTGCTCGTCAAGCGCGGCGTCGCCGAGCGTTCCGGTGATCCGCCCGTCTTCAAAGACCGCCGCCCGCGACGCGGGCCGCTCCACGAGCGTCACCATAGCGGCCCGCCTTCCCTTCTCTACCTCCGCGCGAACAGTTCCGTACAGGCTCAGCAAATCACTATCCGGGTCGGTCAACTCCAGCGGCTCGATCAAGACCTGCACGGAGCCGGCGCAGGTGAAACCTGTCTCCCAGGCATCCTCTTCGCCCATGTCGATGGAGAGAACCTGCGGCTTGAGCGAAGCGAGCGCCTCTTCCGCAGCTTCGATCACTCGCGCATCGACGCAACCGCCGATGGTGACAGACCCGAGTATACGCCCACGCTCGCCCACCCACATCTTCGCCCCTTCTTTTTTAGGGCTCGTCCCACGAGTCGCGACAAGCGTTGCCATCGCGACTCGCTTCTCCGTCTTCATGAGCGTCTCAAGCTGGTCGAAGACTTCGTCAATCATAAGTAAGAATCCAGAAGCCAGAAGCCAGAAGCTGTCGTGCAGTATTCAGGTTTATGTTTGAGATCCCGGTAAAGCGAGCCTCAAAGCCATCAGCCTGTTGCCAATAGCAATCTTCTGGCTTCTGACTTCTGGCTTCTGGCTTCTCATAATACCAGGTGTTGCTCAAGCGCCTTGAGGCTCGCAAGGTTATGCAAGGGGGCGAACACATCTATAAAAGGGAGCGCGGCCTGCATGCCGCGAACCAGCGGCTGGTAAGCGGCGCTGCCGAGCAGCGGGTTGAGCCATATCAGACGGCCCGCGCGCCGGTGCAGCTCGGCGACCGCCCTCGCAAGCACTTCAGGCTCCCCCGTGTCCCACCCGTCGCTCATAATGATCACAATTGTGCGCTTATCGATAAGCTTGAGCCAGCCATCAATAAACGCTGCGAGGCTCGCGCCGATGAGCGTGCCGCCCGACCAGCCGCGCACGTTGCGCGATAACAGATCTAGAGCTTGCCGATAGTCCTTCCGTTTCAGGTACGGGGTTATTCGTTCGAGCGACGTGCTGAAGACGAATGTCTCGACGCGCGCAAAACTGTTTTGCAGCCCGTAGACGAATTGCAGCAGAACCCGGCTATAGCTGTCCATCGAGCCCGACACGTCCGATATCACGACCAGTCGCGTCTTCCTTGGCCTTCGCCGCCTGAACCATAGCTCTATCACCTCGCCCCCGGCGCTCAAAGAGCGGCGAAGCGCGCGACGCAAAAGGACTCTCGGGCCGCGTCTGGCGGGCTCCCACCTGCGGCTCGGCCTGCGGGCAAGCCTTCTTACGATCCTGCGCGCAAGCCTTGAGACCTCTTCAAGCTCATCCTCCACAAACCGGCTGAAATCTTTTTCGGCCAGCGACGCGGTATCACTCGCGACCGGCAGATTAACCGGAGGGTCGGAACCCGATTGATTCGCGCCCCAGTGCTCAAGAAAGAATGCCAGCCCCTTGCCCGCCTGTCTCGGTGAAGAAAGGCGCGACCGATCCTCTGTATCCGAAGCTTTGCGCTCCTGCTTGCCCCGTACTTTTCGATTCCAGAAATCTTCGAAAAGCTCCTCGAAGATCGGGTAGTCTTCCACGCGCGACACGAGAACGCTTCTCAAGCTCAGGAAGACTTCGCGCCGGTCGTCGAGGTCTATACATTCGAGCGTCGCGACCGTATCGATTGCCTCGGAAGGAGTGACGGCGAGGCCGCGTTCCCTGAGCGCCCTGCAAAACAGAAGGGTGTTCGGCAAAAGGCTTGCTACGGTCACGGGTAGATTCATGAGAGGGGATTCAACGCTTCTTCGAGGCGGCCTGAGCCAAGCTCCGATTCGAACTTGCGCAGATCCGATTCGTCCTTCAAAAAACAGCCTCTGGTCTCGGCGATCACCGCTCGGTCGAGCGCCGCCGTGTTTAATGCGACGAGCGCCGTGGCCCAGTCGAGCGTTTCGGCAACGCCGGGCACTTTCGCCAGGCTCAGCTTTCTTACGGCCTGAATCATCCGCGTTATTTCGGCGGAGAGCGTCTCGCTGATTGCCGGAACTTTAGCGCGCACGATCTCAAGCTCCTTGTCGAAGGAGGGATAATCGATCCACAGGTAGAGACAGCGCCGGCGCAGGGCATCGGAAAGCTCACGCGACCTGTTCGATGTCAGCACGACGTGAGGGCGGTGCGTGGCCTTCACGGGGCCGATCTCCGGGATCGTCACCTGGAACTCGGAGAGTATTTCAAGCAGAAAGGCTTCAAACTCTTCATCGCTGCGATCTATCTCGTCGATCAACAAAACGGGCGAGCGGGTCTGATTGGTCAGGGCTTCGAGCAGAGGACGCCGCAACAGGAAAGGCTCGCTGAATATTTCGGCCTCCTTTTGAGCATCGCTGGCAGAAGAGGATTCTTGCAGCCTGATGTGGAGCAACTGCTTCGAATAATTCCATTCGTAAAGCGCAGTCGCGGCGTCCAGCCCTTCATAACATTGAAGCCGCACAAGCTCGGTGTCGAGCGCCGCTGCGAGCACCTTGGCAATCTCGGTCTTGCCGACGCCGGCCGGCCCTTCGATCAGGAGAGGCTTGCCGAGCCGCATTGCCAGATACACGGAAGTGGCGACCGATGCATCGGCTATATATGAATGTTCGGCGAGCAGTTCCTGAATCTGTCTTACTTCTTCTCTCACGCCTGTCTCTCGTCCTGCACGGCGATGCGCTCGAAGTCTTCTATCGTATCTATATCCTCCGGGAAAGGGAGGTCGAACAAAGCCTCGCCCAAAAGATCGGGGTTCGCGTCGACAAGCTTCCACGCCGCTTTGTCGCCGTGCAGCCCTGCGAGCTTATCAAACATCGGCTTTGCAAACAGCATCGGATGTCCCGGGCGGCCCTGATAAGACGCAAGCAGGATCTGTTTATCGCCTTCGCGCCATTTTTTGGCTACGCCATCTATTATCTCGGGCGTGACTCCGGGTTGATCGCCAAGAATGATCATGACGGCGTCGGCGCGCGGGTCAAGCGCGCCGATGCCTGCGCGGTATGACGACGAGCAGCCTTCGGTGAAGACGGGGTTATCGATCACCTTCGCGTGACCGAAGTCGACCCGCTCGCGAATCTCATCCGCCGCGCGGCCCAGAACGACTATCACCTCTCCGAGCTTTTGCGCGCGCTCGGCCTGTGCGATGACCCAGCCGAGCAGCGTGGCCCCCCGAAAGGGCAGAAGCTGTTTTGGCTGTCCGAATCGACTTGAAGCGCCCGCTCCAAGAACCAGCCCCGAAATGAATTGGCTCATAGCTCACCCACGGGCGGCCGTTTCCAGGTAGAGTTGCGGCGACCGGTCGAAGGTCTCCTTACATCGAAGGCAACAGAAATAGAAAGTCTTATCCTCGTGTACGCTCTTATATTTTGCTTTTGATGTTTCAACGCTCATCCCGCAGATCGGGTCAAGGCTTTCATCAGACCGCTCGATCACAGGCAGGCCCTTCCCCGTCGAAGCCCTGGCGGGCTCGACTATCCGATCAAGCGTAGCCCTGCGCAAGCGGGTGATCTCGGCCATGATGCTGAGCGCGATCTCGGGCAGCGTCTCGCTTCCCAGCTCAAGCCCCGCCGGACACTTTATACGGTCGAGCTGTTCTGCCTGAGCGCCCTTGTCGCGCAGGTACTCAAAAAGGGATTTCGCTTTCTCTTTGCTTGCGACAAGCCCCGCATATCTGGGGGTTGTGCCTGCGACCGCTTCGAGTCCTTCTTCATCGCCGTTCCCCATGGTCGCGATCACGACGAAGCTTTCGGGGCTGATACGAGCGCGGGCCGCCTGAAGATCGGCAAGCACGAGGTCCGCTTCGGGGAACTGTTCGGACGTGGCCTCCGGGTCGGCCACGGTCACTTTGAAGTCGAGCATACGACCGAGCCCGACCAGGATCTCGGCGACCGGCGAGCGCCCGACGATCAATAGCTCAGGTTTAGGAATGACAGGCTCAAGGTAGATTTCAAGAGAGCCTCCGCCCTGGCAGGTCATCTGATAAACCTCGACTCCTTTCCAATCTCCGTGGGCCGCTTCCGGGCTGATGCTTACGAGCTTCGGCTTGCCCGTTTGAAGTGCTTTTTGCGCTTCGCGAGCGACGATGGGTTGAACGCACCCGCCGCCTATCCAGCCCTCGATGGAGCCGTCAGGCATAACTATCGCCTTCGAGCCGGGCCTTGCCGACTGGGGGCTTTTGTAGGCAACGACCGTTGCGATCACGAAGGGCTGCTCTTCGGCGCGCAACCTTGCCGCCTTTTCGAGGAGATCATTCCACATGGCTGAACTACTCGGTCACTCCCGCGTCCCTCAAAAGCTTCCACACCTTCGGCGGCGTGATAGGGATATCGACGTGGCGGACGCCGAGATGCCAGAGCGCATCGACTACGGCATTGACGATGGCGGCGGGAGCTCCCACGGTCGCCGACTCGCCGACGCCTTTTGCCCCGAGCGGGTGATGCGGCGAAGGGGTGCAGGTCTTGTCGGTCTCCCACCTGGGCGTTTCGACCGCCGTCGGGAGCAGATAATTCATGAAGCTGCCTTGCAGGATGTTGCCGCTCTCGTCGTACTGAATCTCTTCATAAAGTGACGGGCCGAGCCCCATGGTCAACCCGCCGTGAATCTGCCCCTCGACGATCATCGGGTTGATGATGTTCCCGCAATCGTCTACGGCGACGAAGCGGCGCACCTTCACCTCGCCGGTCCCCTTGTCTATATCGACGACGCAGATATAGCTGCCGAACGGATAGGTGAGATTCGGCGGGTCGTAATAAGAGACGGCCTCAAGCCCCGCCTCCATCCCCTGCGGGTGGTTCGTGTAGGCGGCGAAGGCGATGTCCTGGATGGTCTTGGACTTGCCCGGCGCGCCCTTCACCGAGAACTTTCCCGGCTCCCACTCCAGGTCCTCCTCGGCGACCTCGAGCAGATGGGCGGCGATCTTGCGCGCCTTGTCACGGATCTTGCGCGCGGCCACCGCGGCGGCGGCGCCGGCCACCGGCGTCGAGCGGCTGGCATAGGTGCCGAGGCCGTAGGGCGCGGTGTCGGTGTCGCCCTCCTCGATCTGGATGTCCTTGGCCGGGATGCCCAGCTCCTCGGCGAGGATCTGCGCGTAGGTCGTCTCGTGGCCCTGCCCCTGCGACTTGGTGCCGAAGCGGGCGATGGCCTTGCCGGTCGGGTGAATGCGCATCTCGCAGGAATCGAACATCTTGAG
>DASTET010000128.1:0-8223 GCA_035709445.1 Blastocatellia bacterium
ATCGCACTCGACGCCCGCCGATGATCTGAGCGCCTCCAGGGTCTGCTCTTCGGTGAGTGCGGCGCGATAGGGACGGTCGGAGACGAGCGCGCTGTAAAGCTCGACCGCGCGCAGTATTCGCGCGCCTATCGGTATGTCTTCGAAGGCGAGCATATCGGGGTAGCCCGTGCCGTTCCACCACTCGTGGTGCCAGCGAACGAGCAACTGCGCGTGCCGCGTAGCATCGCGGCGGGCCATCTGCTGCTCGCCTATGATGGGATGTCGCCAGAGATCCATGCGCTGTTCGAAGTTGAGCGGGCCGGGAGAGGAGTGATAGGCCGGATTCATCGCGTAAAGCCCGATGTCGTGAAGCGACGCCGCTTCGACGATCGCGTTGATGTCGGGCGGCGCAAGCCCCATCCGGCGAGCCAGGCGCGCGGCCAGCCCCGCCATCACGCGCGAATGCGGGCGTCTGTATTTTTCGTAGCCGTCTATTCGGTCGGCGAGTCTGCTTATGGTCTCGTCACGCGTCTTGCCTCTGGCTGTTTCCACACCGCCTCCTGACATCACAATCAGGCTGTAACTTACAGTCTATTCTCTGTGACAGTCAAGGCAGGGGAATTTTAGTAAGAAGCCAGAAGCTGGTCGAGACCGATTATGATTTCACTCTCTTGGAGGCAATCGAGAGACTAGGCGAGAGATTCCGGCTTCTGGCTTCTGAATTCTGGCTTCTTTATTCAGGCGGCCATTTCGGAGTCGACCACGGCAGCTTGACTGCGATGATCGAAGCAGGGCTGGCACCAGCCATAAAGGATTCTATCGATCAGGTGGAAGGCTACCGTCTCTTCGGGCCTTATAAGATTGTGGCACTGCTTGCATTCCCATACGCGCCCCGGCGCGCTATTTGTCTTTTCGCCTGTTACACCCATTTCGCTCGCTTGCGGACCCCGTTGGCCCGGCCCTCCCTTCATATCTTTCACTCTGTCAAACGTCTCGCCCGACGCCCGGTTCCAGATTAAATCTCCTGAATACGTCCGAGATCATTGTCCCGTCACACGCACCGGGGTCGATACTTTTTTCAAGCATCAATTGATGAGCTTAGGCGTCTCGTCCGGCGAGGCTTCGAGCGATTCTTCTTCCAGCGACCAGGCTTCCAGTAGCTCGACCGGGACTTCTGTTATAAACCGCGAAGGCTTTTGAATGACGGTCTGGCGCGACCAGTCGGTTACGACAAGCGGATAGGTGAGGTAAAGCTCGTCTTTAGCGCGTGTGACGGCAACATAGAAGAGCCGCCGTTCTTCTTCTTCGCTTTCAGCATCTCTGAGGCTGCGAGCCGAGGGGAACTTCCCGTCCGCAGCCCATATCAAAAAGACTTCGCGCCACTCAAGCCCTTTCGCCTGGTGTATCGAGCTGAGAACGAGCTTTTCGTCCTCGTCCCCGCCCATGATCACATCCTCGCCCGTCGTGCCCTGCGGCGCGCCGAACCGCTCGGTGTTGACCAGGGCAAGCTCCGAGAGAAACTCCCCTGTAGTCTCAAAACGCGCGGCGTAATTGGCGAGCTGGCGCAGGTCTTCTGCTCGCAGGTCCGCGTTCTCATAGGTATTTTGCAGGTAATCGTCGTAGCCGCTCGAAAGTATAAGCTCTATCTGCGCGCCCGGACGGTCTATGATCTCCGGGCTTATGAGCCGCTCGATAAGCCTTACGAACTCAAGCCAGGAATCGGCTGAGCGAGGTCGCGCGTCGAAGTCCGTCCGGCAGACGAGCGCCAGCGGCTCCGACGCCGCGGCGATGCGGTCCCAGATTCGGTTGGCCGTCGCATTGCCCACGGTCGGGATGAGCTTCAACACCCGCTTCCACGCAAGCTCGTCGTGCGGGTTGACTATGAGCCGCAGGTAAGAGACCACGTCCTTTATGTGCGCCTGCTCGAAAAAGCGCACGCCCGAACGCACGACATAGGGGATGTCTCTTCGCACAAGCTCTAGCTGAAGCTCAAGCGCGTGCCAGTGGCTTCGATAAAGGACGGCCATATCCGAAAGCGGCACCCCTTCCTCGCGCAGCTCAAGCACGCGCGATGCGACGAAGGCCGCCTGCTGGTCGGCGTCGGTCGCGGGCACAAGCACCGGCATCTGACCGGCGGACTCGCGGGCCGAGCGCAGGCTCTTTGGAAACTGCTTTCGGTTATTTCGTATCGAGGCATTGGCCAGAAAGACTATTTCTGGCCGCGAGCGATAATTGGTCTCCAGGCGAAACTCCTGCGCGTCGGGGTATCGCTCCTTGAAGGAATAAAGGTTGGCGAAATGCGCGCCGCGCCAGCCGAATATCGATTGCGCGTCGTCGCCTACGACCATCACGTTTCGGCGGCGCGCGGCGAGCAGGTCTATTATCTCGGCCTGTATCTTGTTCGTGTCCTGATACTCGTCGACGAGTATCTGCTCGAACTGATCGGCCCACAGCTCGCAGATTTCGGGCTTCTCCTCAAGCAGCCGTTTCCAGTTGGCGAGCAGATCGTCATAGTCCATAGAGTTTCGCTCGAGCTTGCGCGCCTGGTATATGCGGTCGACGCGTTCTATCTGCGCTGCGAGCGGCTCGAACTGAGGGTAGTTCCACGCCAGGCAATCGCGGATTGTCAGGTCGCGGTTGTTTGCGAAGCTTATGATGTCGGTTATGACTTCCGCCTTCGGAAAGCGCCGCGCCTTCTGGTCTATTCCCGCCTCCTGTATGGAGGATTCGATAAGGTCTTTCGAGTCTTCCGTGTCGAGTATGGTGAAGTTCGGCTGGTAATCGATCGACTGGGCGTGGCGACGGAGTATGCGGTTGGCTATGGAATGAAATGTTCCGCCCCATACCTTTCGCACGTCCGACTGAACGAGCTGCTCGACGCGGTGGAGCATCTCGCGGGCGGCCTTGTTGGTGAAGGTCACAAGCAGTATGTTTCCGGGCGCAGTTCCGCTCTCTATCAGCCGGGCGACTCGATATGTGACCGCGCGTGTCTTTCCTGACCCCGCCCCGGCTATCACGAGTATCGGCCCGCCGCCTGCCGTTACAACGTCGTACTGCTCGTCGTTTAGATCGCCCCGGTAATTGACGAGGAACCGTCGCGGCAGGTCGCGCTTTATCAGATATCTCTTCGTCATAAGGTCTCTCGAATCCGATTATAAAGCATGAACGCTCCGAAAACAGACAGGTAGATAGCAGGAAGCCAGAAGTCAGAAGCCAGAAGCCAGAAGGGTGAGCTTTATCATCTTTATTAGTTACTACTCAGCCGAAAAGCCGCGTAGCGGCGTCCTCTCGATAGAAAGACGAACGCGCTATTTCGCAGTTGCTATCGAGAGGTCGCCCCTGCGGGGCTGAGTAGCTACCTTTATTAAAAGAACCTCGCATCAACTATTCTGGCTTCTGGCTTCTGGCTTCTGACTTCTGACTTCTGCCAGTTTGTAATAGTTTTGTATTACCTCAATTTTGGACAGATCGAACTATTGTATTTTCCTCTCCTTACAATTAGGCTGGGTGAGTGGTCAGGCCAATTCTTGAATTTGGAGAATAGATGTTAGAGATAGACAGAACCTCGCTGCCAGCCCTCAGTACAGAACTGAAAACCGCGCCCTACGCGGGCGCAAATACCGAGAACGGGATTTCGATAAAGTTAATACCGTTCATATTCATGCACGTCGCATGTCTTGCGGTCATATTCACCGGCGTGAGCTGGTCCGCAGTTTTGATATGTGCGGCGCTTTACTTTATCCGGATGTTTGCGCTGACTGCCGGGTATCACCGCTATTTCTCGCATCGCACCTACAAGACAAGCCGTTTTTTTCAATTCGTGCTCGGGCTGCTCGGCACGCTTGCCGTGCAGAAGGGGCCGCTCTGGTGGGCTGCTCACCATCGCCGCCATCACAAGTACACGGACCAGGAGGGGGACGTTCACTCGCCAGTACAGGACGGCTTCTGGTGGTCGCACGTCGGCTGGATAATCTCCATCAAGTATGACGAGACCGACTGGGATGCTATTAAGGATTTTGCCCGCTATCCTGAGATGCGCTGGCTCAACAAGTGGCATCTGGTCCCGCCTATAACGCTGGCCGTCGTGCTCTTCCTGATAGGCGGGTGGCAGTGGCTGGTCTGGGGGTTCTTCGTCAGCACGGTGATCCTTTATCACGGCACATTTTCAATCAACTCGCTCGCTCACATGTGGGGCACGCGCCGGTACCAATCGGGTGATGACAGCCGGAACAACCTGCTTCTCGCGCTTATCACCGGCGGAGAAGGATGGCACAACAACCACCACTACTACATGTCCACGGTCAAGCAGGGCTTCTTCTGGTGGGAGATAGATACTTCATACTATGTCCTGCGCGCGCTCTCATGGGTCGGGCTGGTCTGGGACCTGCGCATGCCGCCAAAGCACGTGCTCGAAGCAAAGAGCAGCTAGAACACTTCAAAGAATAAGGCTGAGAATACTAACCGCAGAGGACGCCGAGGTACGCATACCTCGGCGTCCTCTGCGGTTAATCCTAATTCAGTCTTTTAGCAACGACCTCCGGGCGAGCATTGCGGCCCCGATCACACCGGCATCATCTCCGAGCTCGGCTTTGATAATGCGAACATCCTTGATGGCGAATTCAAACGCTATCTTGCGCGCGGCCCGGTCTATTCGCTCGATAAGGGACTGGCCAAAAGCTTCGATGACGCCCCCGCCGAGCACTACGACCTGCGGCCCAAAAACATTAATGAGGCTGCCTATAGCTATGCCCAGGTATTTAGCTGTGCGAAGGACCGTCTTTGTGGCAAGCTGATCGCCATCATCGAAAGCCTGCTTCAAATCCCGGCTTGTTATGTTCTCGTTCTTCTTTTCGAGCAGCTTCGCAAGCTGACTCTTTTCTCCTCGTTTGATCGCTTTTTTCAGATCGCGCGTCATTGCTGTCCGGCTCGCTATGGCTTCGATGCAGCCGCGCCTGCCGCAGCCGCAGCGCGGCCCTTCGGCCTGTATTATCATATGGCCGAACTCGCCCGCGTTCCTGCTGAAGCCGTGATACAGCTCGCCGTTTGCTATTATCCCGCCGCCGATCCCGGTCCCTATAAATAGGCCGATCACATCGTTTGCTCCGCGCGCCGCCCCCATTTTTAACTCGCCGTACAGACCGGCATTCACATCGTTGTCGACGGTGACCGGGCAGCCGAACTCTTCGGCCAGACGCGGGCCGAGCGGGAAATTCCTGAACCTGAGATTGGCGGCCTCAATAATATATCCCGAAACCGGGTCGAGCGGTCCGGGGGTGCCGATCCCGAGGGCGGAAAGGCGGGTGACAGGGATTCCGGCGCGCTCGACTGCCCGATGCCCCACGCGAGATATCGTAGCGAAAACCTCTTCGTCGTCTCGCCATGCCCTGGTCTTGGCGCGGGCGCGGCTGATGATATTCCCCTCGCCGTCCAGGACCGCGGCGCTCACTTTCGTCCCGCCCAGATCGAGACCCAGAATATATGAGATCATCTTGCCATCTCTTTTTCGCTAGCTGTCTTCAGAACGCGCCGAGCGCGTCTTTCAAATGATCCAGAGAAGTGTTACCGCCTGAGCAGACGAGTCCGACCCGCCGCCCGCCGAGCGCGTCTTTGAGCCGGCGCGCGGCGGCAAGCGGCGACGCGCCCGCGCCTTCGGCAAGAGAGTGAGCTCGCTCGATCATCCAGATCATCGCCTGCCTGATCTCTTCATCGCTGACCAGAAGGAAATCATCAAGCATCTCCCATAGAATTTGCTGAGGCAGCGTGAACCCGACTGCTGTGGCCAGCCCTTCGGCAAATGTCCGATTCGGCGCTTCGACTATACGGCGCTGCCGCCATGACTCGAAAGCCGCGGGGGCCGACTCGGACTGAACGCCTATGACTTTGATCCCGGGCTTGATCGATTTTGCGGCGATGCAGACTCCCGCCGCGCCGCTGCCTCCCCCTACGGGGACGATTATCACGTCGAGGCTCGGCTCGTCTTCAAGCATCTCAAGGGCCTCTGTAGCAACTCCGGCGATAAGCAAGGGCTCGTCGCCCGAGTGTATGTAGCGGTAGCCGTGCTCTCGCGCAAGGTCTTCACAGCGCAGGCGGGCATCATCAAACTTCTCGCCGTAAAAGATCACCTCGGCCCCCATGCCGCGCATCGCCGCCACCTTACCCGGGTTTGCCCCCTCGGGCACGACGATTCGCGCTTTGACGCCAAACAACCGCGCTGCATAAGAGACCGACTGCCCGTGATTGCCCGTCGATGCGGCGATCACGCCGCGCTCTCGCTCCTGGCCGGTGAGCTGAGAGATCAGGTTCACGCCGCCGCGCACCTTGAAGGCTCCGACCGGCTGGTAATTCTCGTGCTTGATGAAGACCTCGGCGCCGATCAACTCGTTGATCGCCGGATAAGTGTGGAGAGGTGTGCGTGCGAGATAAGGTCTTATCTGGCGCCGCGCCATAAGCACATCTTCAAAAGAGGGTACTCTCAAAGGTAAAGCTCCTATCGTGACAAGAAGTCAGAATCCAGAAGCCAGAAGTCAGAATGCGAAAGCTACGCACTTATAACCTGGCGAGGTATTAATATAGCTTCTCAGATCGTTTCCGTCTAATTTCTAGCTTCTGACTTCTGTCTTCCGGATTCTTATCTGTGGTAACATTCAGCTATGCTACTTACCCAGATCGAGGCTTGCGGTTTTCGTAACCTCGAAGGCACAGCCACATTCGGCCCCGGCCTCAACATTTTTTACGGCGACAATGCTCAGGGAAAGACCAACTGGCTTGAAGCCATCTATGTGCTCGGCACCACCAAGTCGTTTCGCACGGGCCAGGTGCGCGATTGTATAAGGTTCGGCGCCGAGCAATGTGTCCTGCGCGGAGAATCGCTTCGCGGGTCGGTCGCAAAGCAGCTACAGGTCGCGCTCACGGATTCGGGCAAAGAGCTTTTCATCAACGCCAAGCGCGAAGCGGTCATACGTTATCTGGGCAATCTCGACGTCTTCGCCTTCTCGCTCGAAGAGATGGAAGTGATACGAGGCGAGCCTACCCAGCGCCGCCGCTTTATCGATAAAGGGGTTGTAACTCTACAGCCGGCCTTCCTCGGCGCGCTCTCGCAGTACAATCAGGTAATCCGCCAGAAGAACCGCCTGCTTGCCGAAGCCAGCAAGAGCAGCAGCCCTCAATCCTTTTACGATCAGGTCGAAGCCTGGAACGATCAGCTCATAGAGCTTGGCTCGATCATTCACAACGCCAGGGTCGATTACGTCGGGCGGCTCAATCGCGCGCTCGATAAAAACGATCATGGCCGCGCGCTCTTCGGGGCCGAGCGCATAAGCGTGCGCTATCGCTCACACCTTGAAGGCAAGGGAGACCTGAAGGATTTTGCCAGTCTCTATAGCGAGCGGCTAAGGGCGCGGATGGGGGCCGAGATAGCCGCCGGGCACGCGCTTATAGGCCCCCATCGCGACGACCTGGAGATACTGGCCGACGACCGCGAAGTGGCCCGGTACGGCAGCGCCGGACAGCAGCGAAGTGCCTTATTACTCCTTGATTTAGCACATATTTACATCTATAATTCAGTTTACGAGGAAAGCCCCGTTTTGCTCATCGATGATATCGACGCAGAGCTTGATAGAGGACGGATTGAGGCGCTTCTTTCCGAGCTTGAGGGACGCGCTCAGACCTTTATCAGCACGTCGCGGCGCGCGATTGCAAATCGCTATCGCGACCGCGCGCGGGTATATCTTGTCGAAGGCGGTCGTGCTGTTTGCGAAGGCGCGTCGTCCGAGGCGAGCCGAGGCGCGAAGTCTGCCGAGAGCGAGCTTGAGCGGGCTGTGCGCGAGATGGTCCTCGATGAGGAGAACGAACACAACGCCGCGTTTTGAGGCAACCGGCATATTGGACAAGGGAGATTATGAGCGAAGCATTAAGACGAGTTGGAAATAAGGAGAAGACTGTGACCACAGACAACTACGGAGCGGGATCGATCACGGTTCTTGAAGGGCGAGATGCCGTTCGAAAGCGGCCCGCGATGTACATAGGTTCTACAAGCGAGCTGGGTCTTCATCATCTGGTTTACGAAGTTGTAGATAATTCTATTGACGAGGCGCTGGCCGGTTACTGTGACCGGGTCGAGGTCTTCATCCATATAGACAATTCAATCACGGTCATCGATAACGGGCGCGGCATCCCTGTTGACATCCACAAACAGGAAAAAGTATCCGCCGCCGAGGTGGTGCTAACAAAGCTACACGCCGGGGG
>DASTET010000129.1:0-9114 GCA_035709445.1 Blastocatellia bacterium
AGCGAGCGCGCCAGCATCAACGGCTCGTCTCCAAACTCTCTGTAGTCTTTACCTGTTTGCGGTTCCTCTTTTCGAGCAACCCCCGGCTCGTTGAGGACGCGACGGCCCTCGGATGAGCGCCCGTACCCTCGAGTCAGTATGGCGACCTGGTGATATTGCTCCTTCAAGAAGCGCGCGATGTATTCGACCAGAGGGGTCTTGCCCGTTCCGCCGAGCGTGATGTTGCCGACGCTGATGACTGCGGCATCGAGCCTCTTCGGCTTCAGGTAGTCTGTCTCATAAGCTGCCACGCGAAGCCTCACCGCCAGCTCGTATAAACGCGCCGGGACCCAGAGGAGCGCGCGCTTTATTTTTTCGTCTTTTCCTATCACCTCATTCGCTTCATCTCAATTATAGCCTCGACGGTGCACGGGGTCGCGCCGCGATTGCAAAGCAGAATATCGCGCGCCCGCTCGCCCATTGCTTCCGCCGATCTGCGGTCCGAAAGCAGTCGAATTACCTCGCGGGCAAATCTATGTGAGGGGTGGTCGCCCGATTCATCGATCTGCACAAGCGCATTGCCAGCGGTGAAGTCTTGAACAATCTGGCGGAAGTTTTCCGTATGGGGTCCGACAATGATCGGCTTTGCGAATGCGGCGGGCTCTATGATGTTGTGCCCGCCGCGCGGGACCAGGCTCCCGCCTACGAAGACCACGGCGGCGAAACGATAAATGAGGGGAAGCTCGCCTATGCTGTCGAGCAGTATGACATCCGAAGCGTGCGCATCGCTCATCTCATTGAGCGTCGAGCGTCGAGCGAGTTTGAAGCCGGTCTGGCGGACTATCTCGGCCACCTCGTCGAACCGCTCCGGATGGCGGGGCGCGATGATGAGCCGAGCATCTTTGAGCGCGGCCTCTGCGCGTATTCGGGCAAGCGACGCGAGCAGTATCTTTTCTTCGCCGGGCGCTGTGCTTCCGGCAACGATGATGTGCGGAGAGGATGATAACGCGAGCCGGTCGTCGATATCTTTAATGAGGGCGGACCCGTTTGAAGGCGCCTGTATATCGTACTTCAGGTTCCCGCACACGCGGACGAGATGAGAGGGGGCGCCGAGCGAGAGCAACCTCTCGGCGTCCGCATCCGATTGCATGACGAATAGCGATACATCTTTCAGCACGCGCGCGATGAACCATTGAACCCTGCGGTAACGCCTGTAAGAGCGCGGCGATATTCTTCCGTTAGCAACCACCGTCAGGAGATTTCGCCTGCGGCATTCGCGCAGGAAGTTCGGCCATAGCTCGGTCTCAAGGATTATCACCGCCTCCGGGTCGACTCTATCCAGCACGCGCCGCGCGATGCGCGCCCAATCGAACGGGAAATAGAAGGCGCCGTCTACGAGGTCCGGGCGAGCGGCCCGCGCAAGGCGCTGCCCCGTAAGGGTGGCTGTCGAAACGAGCAGGGCATATCCGGGCAGGCTCTCTTTGAGCGATGCGATGAGCGGGCGGGCTGCGTTGAACTCTCCCACGGAGACCGCGTGCACCCAGACGACGGGGCGGTCTGCGGGCCGCAACCCTGCGGGAAGCATCCCAAGTCGCTCTTTGAGACTGGCGAGATACTTTCCGTGTCTGATGGCCTGATAGATAAAGTAAGGCAGCAGGGCAAGAGAGAAAAGTAACAGGGCGAGGCTGTAGAGGAGGTACATATATGCCGGGTGCCTGCCGCCGGGCGAGGCAGTGAAACAGGCTTCAGGAGCCTGTTTCGCCGCTTCGCGTTAGCCTGGCCAGTGCGAGCGGGTGGTTTGGGCCCGGTCTACTTGGCGCGCTCAAGGTAGACGCCCTTCGACGGGTCGACGCGGATGCGGTCGCCTTCCTTGATAAAGGGCGGGACCTGTACGGTCACCCCCGTCTCCAGCTTTGCGGGCTTCGGGCTGTTGGATGCGGTCGCGCCCTTAAGCTCAGGCGGCGTCTCGACAACGGTAAGCTCGACCGCTGGCGGAAGCTCGACACCCATCGGAGCGCCCTCGAAAAATTCAACCTGAATCTTCGTCCCGGCGACCAGATAATTCATCGCATCGCCGAGCGTCTCGGTGTCGAGCGCGATCTGATCATAGGTTTCGGTATTCATGAAATGGTGCATATCGCCGTCCGAGTAGAGGTACTCCATTTCATGCTCTTCGAGCATCGCGCGCTCGATGTTTTCGGTCGAGCTGAACCGGACTTCCGTCGAAGACCCGTTCTTGATATTGCGCAGCTTGGCCTGCACGAATGCGCGAAGGTTGCCAGGCGTGCGGTGCTGAAAGTCCATCACCCGATGCGGCGCGCCGTTGTACATGATTATCATCCCACGCCGTATGTCATTTGCTTGCATGCTGATCGATTCCCCTTCGGTATGTTGTCGTTATTGCCGTCGAGGCAACTTCGTAAAATACCGCATCAGGGATTGAGCGCGCAAGCTCGCCGCCGTGGCGCGAGAGGATGAGAGCTTATATGGCGAATTCGGATTCGAGGGCGAGCTGCGCCTTGCGCAATTCGAAGCGGGCGCGCCCGACGTTGCCGCCGGGGTTGAGCGCAAGCACGAGAAAATACTCGGGCGTTATTGGGCGAAAGAGGAATGTCAGCCTGTCAGTGGAGAAGGCCATCTCTCTGAGCATGCCGAGCTCCGTGTCGGCAGCCGTGTGCATGCTGCGGCGAATCAGCGTGGTGAACTCGGTCGCTATAAGGTCGAGGTCGAGCGCGGGGTCGAGGTCGCGGACGTATCGCTCGATCAGTATCCCATCGATGCCGAGTATGATGGCTCCCGCCGATCCTTCTATCCGATCCACTATATGTGTGAGCGTGTCTATGAAGCTCATATCGATTTGAGATTTCGGATAGGGGTTGCAAAGCTCGAAGCTTTGCAACCCCTATCTGCTTTAGAGCCCTTTGCCTCCGACGGAGACGGCGGCCTTCTTGTCCGACTTCTTATCCGATTTCGCCTCGGCCTTCTGCGGGCCTGGCTGAGAGGGCGCGCCCCCTTCGACCGAGCTGCGCTGCGGCGCGAGACGCGGGCCGACGCTGCCGTCCTGCCTGACTATGCGCGGGGTGATGAAGAAGAGCACCTCGTCGAAGTCGCGCCGCGTGGTCCTGCGCTTGAACAGCTCTCCGAACAGAGGTATCCGCGATATGCCGGGCGTCCTGTTGGTCGAATGGCCCTCGGTGTCGATGTTGATGCCGCCCATGACGGTAGTGCCGCCGTCGGCCAGGCGCACTATCGACTGGGCCGATTGGGTGTTGATGCCGGGCGTGCCGTTGTTGAACTGATTTGCGAGGCTGAAGTTCACCGTGTTGTTTTCGGCAACCACGCGCATCAGCACTTCGCCGGTCTCCTCGATTATCTGCGGCGTGATTTCAAGACGGAGCGCAGCGGTCACAAACGTGGTGGTGATCGTGTTGTTTGAGACCGTCTGCACGGGTATCTGCACGCCGTTGACTATCTCGGCGGTCTGGTTGTCCTGCGCCGTGATGCGCGGGCTGGCTATGGTGCGTATCTGCCCCTTGGTCTCCGAAGCAGACAGCGCGGCTGATATGATGCTCGTGCCCAGAAGACCAGTGGTAAGGCTGAGCACCGTGTTCGGGACCGACGCGCGGAGCGAAGGATCGGCGAACGGGCCGATCAGGTTCGGGCCGAGGCTTTGCTGATTGCCGGAGCCGCCACCCGATCCGCCTCCCGACCCGCCTGAACCGCCGCCGCCGCCTGCGCCGCCGCTCGGTCCGCCGGGAGCGAGCGAGCCGCCGGGTGACAACTGTACGGGCGAGGTCTCAAGCAGCCCTATTCTTCCGCGCTTCGGGTCTATGGCCGCGCCTGCAAGCTCCGTCCCTATGTCGCGCAGGAAGTTGCGGCTGGCGATGACGATTCTCGCTTCGATCTCGACCTGCGGCTCAGGCCGGTCGAGCTGCGCGATTATATCCGAAACGGCCTTTACGTATTCGGGCAGGTCGGTGACTATGAGCGTGTTGGTGCGCGAGTCCATCTCTATGCGACCGCGCGGGCTCAGCCTGCTGCTGGCTATAGAGAGCAGCGACCCGCTCGTGGCGCTGCCGCCCCCGCCGCTGCTTGTTCCGCCCCGGCCCGATGCGCCCGATCCTGTGTCTCCGAGCGTGCCGACGGCTCGCGCGTACCTGAGACTGATGATCTTGGATTCGAGCGGCACAAGCTTGGCCTGCTCTTCGGCAAGCTCGCGCTTCTGCTGTTCTTCTTCTTTTATTGCCGTAAGCGTTGCAATTCGGATGATTCGCCCGTTGCTTTCGCAGACCGAGCCGAGCCGGTTTGCGCGCATAACGGATTCGATGACGTGGTTCCAGGGTATATCGGTCACGCGGATATCTACGGGGACCTGGCCCACCGATTTATCGACTATGAAATTGACGCCATACTGTTGCGATACGAACCGGAGCATATCGCGGATATCTACGCCGGCTCGGAGATCGAAGCTTATAGGGCCGCCGACATAACCCGGATCGCAGAAAGCCATATCGCTGCGCTTTTGCGAGTTCTGACCTGCGGCATCGCCGTTTGCAGCCGGGCGCTGAACGTCAGTATAGCTGCGCGAGACGGCTGGCGCTGCGGGTCTGGGAGGGCTCTCTTTGGGCGTGCCTGTTGCGGCAGGCGACGGAGAGGAGGGAAGCGGCAGTCGCGGATTAGGCTGCGCGCCTACGCGCGGGGCCGTGTTGGCGGGAGCGGGGTTCCCGCTTGCGGGCTTGCCGGTCTGCGCGATCAGATTAGATGAGGGTGAAGAGTTCGAGGCCGGCTCTTTGGCTTCGCTCTTCTGGTTGTCGATGCGCTGTCCCGCTACTTTTACTTCCGCGCCGGGCTGTGAAGCTTGCTTCGCGTCGGGCTGCTTCGGCTGGTTGGCCTGCGACATGCTTGCGCTGCCGATGCTGATGACGAGCTGCGCGCCCTGTCGCTCGACTCGATAAGGCGTCCTCGATTTGAGGTCGAGCACTATGCGAACGACGTTCGGGGCGGGCTGTCCTACTCTCATCCGCTCGACAAGGGCCGCGCCCACCGGGACGATCTTGTTGCCGAATGCCGAGCGCACGCCGCTCACATCTACCACGACGCGCCACGGATCGGGCAGCACGAAATGCTTGAACTCTGCCGCGCCGTCCGTGTCGACGACCACGCGCAGGGAGTTGCCTTCGGCTTCGGGCCGCACGGCGCGGACGAGGGTGGCAGGCTTGAGGTTAGCCGACTGGGCGCGGTCGGGCGTCGTCCTGGCGGTTGTAGGAAGCGGTTGGACCTGAACGCCTGCCGTCGGAGATGCTTTTTCATCCGCCTCGGCTTTAGCCTTGATGATTGCAGGCTGGCTGACGGGCTGCTGGGGCGCAAGCTCTATGACGAGCGTATTGCCGTCGAGTTTCGAGCGGTCCTTCGCTTCTTCGCGCAGCGCGATCTCTATTCTTGTAGTAGCTCGCGGTCCGACGCGCCCCTTGCGAACGGCTATCGAGTCGACGAGCGCGTTACCGACCGCGTACTCGGATTCGAGCTTCGAGCCTTCGCCGCCCGGCATATCGACGAGTATGAGCCGGTCTGCCGGTCGAAAGACCGTGTAGAGAGGGGGCGCGTTAGATTCGATCAGAATGCGGGTCGTCGCGCCTGCGCTCTCGGTCCTGAGCGACATCAGGGTGAACGCCTGACCGTCGGGCCGGGCCACCCTCCCTGCATTCGGCTTTGCGAACACCAATACATTGCTCACGAGCGCCAACAGCGCCAGCGATGCTGCGAGCCTCCTAGATGTCATAATAATAATCTCCCCTCTCATATCGATTGCGGATTGCCGGTAGCGGGCGCGAGGCCCTCTGCGTTTCGGCATCAATCAGTATCAAAAACCGGAAAGGCACTTACTTCTTTTCATGAGTGCCGGGCAGCTTGGCTACCACGCGCTCCTGTGGGGACTGTTTGCCGTTGACTTCCACGTAAGACACTTCGCGGAATAAGACTTTCGCGCTACCAATATCGGACTGTTCGCTCTCTATGCGCAGCACCTCGCCGTTATAACACTGGGTTCCCCGGCGTATAAAGAACATAGTTCCGGTCGGCTGGGCGCGCACGAAGGCTCCGAAGCCACGATCGTCGCGGAAAACGCCGTTGATTTCAAGCTCGCCGACGAGGTACTGGCTGACCGGGTCCGGCTCGGGAAGGTCTCTAAGACGCGCGGCATCGACCTTCTGGCGGAACTCGGCGCGGCGGACCTCAAGCGCGGGAAAGCCGCGAACGACGGGGACCCTCGGGCTGCCCGGTTTCAGCTTGGGCTTGATAAGCTTTTTGAACGGGTCGCGCCCGGCGGGCTTATAGGGCCGTATCGAATCTGCCGACGGGCCCATATACTCCCTGGACGAAGCGACCTGGCGGGACGGGCTGCCCTGCTGCTGTTGCTGCTGGGCGTTCTTCTTGCCATCATCAGAGGATTGGAGCGGGCTGCCGGACGCATTTGAAACTGTAGCCGTCAGGGCAAACAGCGCGCCGATCACAATGGCGATTGCATTTATGTTGAACGATCTCGATTTCATACCATCCTCCGCTATTTCGGCTGTTCCGGCTGCTCGGCGCCGACGGGCGGCGCTGCCTGAGGTTTCGTGAGCTTCTCAAGGTTTTCAGGCGAGATGTAGTAGGCCGTAAGCACAAACGAGGAGTTGATGGAGCGGCCCGATTCCTGGGCGCTGTCTTCGGCCTGACCTATCTCTACTTCGGAGACGCTCAGTATGCGCTTGTAGAAGCCGATCTGCGAGAAGAAGTGACCGAGGTTGTCATAAGACCCGCTGACCTGCACGAGTATCTTCTGGGCGGTGTATATCTCGGAGGGTTCGGGCTTATCCTGCGCGAATTGCTTCATCTCCAGCCGGTTGTTTCGCATGAGGTCTTTTATGTTGTCATAGACGCGCGATATCTCGACCTGATCGGGGAGAAGGTCGCGCAACCGGTCCATCTCTTCGCGCTTCTCTCTGAGCGTGGCTTCGGTTGCGGCGAGGTTCTGGCGTATGATGCTGCCCTGCGCGTTCTTGGCCTTGAGCGACTGCACCTGTTCGAGCAGCTTGCTCGTCTCGGTGCGGGTCTCGCTGTAAAGCAGCGCATCAGCCGCGTATATCAACAGGCCCACAAGGAGCAGGAGCAGGCCCATCTGGTAATACCAGGGCATGCGCGTGAAGAAGCTCCCGCTCTCTTCGGCCCCTTTTGCTACTCCGGTCATTACTGCTGCCATAACTCATCTCCTTCAGTTGGCCTTCGGGGCCGAATCTTTTTGATCTTCCGCGCGCGGCTTATTGTAATCGCAGTCGATCTTAAAACTGAACACCCGTATCATATCTCCGCCATCGGGCCTATCCGACACGTCATCAATCTTGACCTCTTTACCTTCGACAGAGAGTTGCAGGTTGGTAAACAGCCCGTTCGAGAATTCGAGCTGGCGCGAGAAATCGGCTATCACCTGCTGCGAGAGCGAGCTGCCGATGATCTGCAAACGGGTCCCTTTCTGGACTATGCTGTGGAGCTTGAAGTCTGCCTGGCCGCCCGGCATGCGCTCGTTTATGGCGCTCATCATCGCGACGGGCCCTTTCTGTTCGGCGCGGAGCTGCTTGATGATCTTTATGCGCTCTTCGACCTCTTTCAGCTCGGCCTCGAGCTGGTTCTTGCGCTGGATGTCGGCTTCGAGCTTTTTGGCCTCTTCCTCCTCGCGCTCAAGCTCGGTCTTTGCCTCCGCGTATGCGTTGTTGGTCCAGAGATGATCTACGCCGATCACGATCGTGAAGATGGCGAGCGCGGCGATAAGCATAAAGATCTGCTGCCCGCGCCGCGCGGCGACCCTGGTCTTCTGTATCGATACGCGCTGTTCGGCGGTCCCTTCGAGTAGGTTTACATGGATCATTTCGCCACCTCCGCCACCCGGACCGCGAGCCCTACGGCCACGGCCATGTTTGGTGAGAGCTCTCTGAGGTACTCGTCATCGAATCGCTTGTGGTCGAAGCGTATCGAGCGGAACGCGTCGAATCGCTCGACCGGGATCTGGAATTTTTCCGACAGGTACTCGCACAGGTGCGTGACCTTTGACGACCCGCCGGCGATCAGCATGCGGTCGATGCCGGGGGAGTCGAGCGCGGTCGCGCGGAAGAAGTCGAGCGTGCGCTGAATCTCCATAGCGAGCATTTCCGAAACGGCCTGGATAGAGTTTGCGACCTGTTCGCCCGGCAGCTCGGCCGTCATGTGTGCGCCGCGCTTGAGCGCCTCGGCCTGCTCGAAAGTCAGGTCGAGCTCTTTTTGAAGGAGGTCGGTGTACTGGTTCCCGCCTGCGGATATATCGCGGGTGAATATGGAGGTGGTCCCCCTGACTATGTTGATCGTCAGGACCGAAGCGCCTATGTCGAGAAGCGCGGTCGTCTGGCTGGGCATCGGGTTGTAGTTGACTTCGTAAGCGTTTTGCAGTGCGAACGCATCGACGTCGACGATGACCGGCTGCTTGCCGGCCTGCGATATGACCTGCGTGAACTGCGCGATCTTGTCGCGCTTGCAGGCCACGAGCAGGACGTCCATGTGCTGACCGGTCTGGTCGTAGCCGATGACCTCGTGATAGAGGTTCACGTCGTTAATATCGAACGGTATGTATTGCTCGGCCTCCCAGTGTATCTGCTCGTCAAGCTCTTCTTCGGACATGGCCAGCAGCGTGATCTTCTTGACTATCACCGCGTGTCCCGAAAGCGACGTTGCTACCTGGTGGGTCCTGATGGTCTGGTCGTTCCAGATACGATTTATGCAATCGCTGACGTGGTTGAGGTCGATTATGTGCCCGTCGACTATCGTATCGGATTGAAGATTCTGGTGTGCTATGTGCAGCAGCTCGAATCCGCCGCGCACGGGCTTTAGCTCTACGGCCTTGAGCGCGCTTGAGCCGATGTCTAACCCGACTATGCTCTTCTTCTTTTTCCCTAGCATATTACCCCCCGGGACGGACCATTCAGATTCCAGATTCAGGATTTCAAATCAGTGCCAGCTCACAGCTTTTTCAGAATGGAACTAGAATCGGTAATCGAAAATCTGGAATCGCAACGTAGGGGCAGACGATAGAGGGGCGTTTTGAGGGGACGATCTATGAAGTCTAGCGCGTCT
>DASTET010000130.1:0-14227 GCA_035709445.1 Blastocatellia bacterium
CGCGGTGTATCTTTTGCCGCCGTGAACCACGCGACCGCCACGCGCCGACCCGAGGCTGCGACCGATGGCCCGTTCACAGGACAGCCCTCAATCTCCCATCCGTCGCCGTGCACAATCTCAGGCTCGGTCCACCGCCCGCGAGAAAAGCGAACGATAGAGATATCGCGCACCTCTTTTTCCGACCGGTCGCGGTAGACCACGACCGCGCCTTCCGATGTCTGAGCAGCCGATGTCTGACAGCATTCGCACACCCGGCTGTCGAGCACGACTTCGCCCGACAGCTCGCCGCCCGCGCTTATCGTCGTGTGGCGCAGCGTCATCACTTCTTTTGATTGGCCCTGCCCGTGCGAGTGGTCTTTTGAAGCGAAGTTGCGCCCGTCGAGCCAGATTGCGCCCACCCGGTTGCCGGGCGATGAGAACAGCGACACAAATCCGTGCTCGGTCTGAGTATTATCACGGTGAGGGGTTACAGGCTTGCTCCAGGTCGAGCCGTCGTCGGTCGATATAGAAAGGTTGACGTTGTATGCGTATGTGCCCGCGCCGCTCTTTACGAGCCAGTGGGCGGCCAGCACTCGGTCCGCGAGCGCGAACACGGACGGAAAATCGGCCCAGTTGACAAACCAGCTCTCGCCTCCGACTATCGTGCGGGCCTCGGACCAGCCGGAGCGGGTTCTCACCGCAAAACGCAGCACGTGACGGTTCTCTCCTCTCTTTTCGACCCAGCTCAAAAATATGCGCCCGTCCTGCGCCGCGAAAAGATTAGGCCCGCTGCTCGAAGCCCCTGCGGGAGAATCCAACTGTCGCACCGGCCCGGCCGAGTCCTGCGCGGCACCGGTCCATAGAAAAGATGCTATACACAACACAGCCCCTGCTGCTCGAATCTTATGTTTCATCAGCTCTCCTCTTCGTCAATCGAGCTTAAAGACCCTGCGCGCATTATCGCGCATAAACCGCGCGCGCACTTCGTCGGGCAGATCGAGCGCGCGAGCCTGCTCGGCGCATTTTTCAAAAGACAACTGCGGAAAGTTGGTGCCGAACATGACTTTGTCTTTCCCGTAGGTTTTCATGTAGTGCAGCAACTGCGGCGGATAATAACGAGGCAGGTGCGCCGAAGTATCAATAAAGACATTCTCGTGTTTCCATGCCAGCCCTATCATCTCATCGGTCCAGGGATAGCCTATGTGACCTGCGACTATCTTCAGCTCAGGAAAGACGAGCGCGACCTCATCGAGGTAAGGGACGGGGCGGCCCGGCTCGGAAGGCATCAGCGGGCCGGTATGCCCCGCCTGTGTGCAAAAAGGGATGTCCAGCTCTATGCACCTGACATAGAGAGGAAAATAGAGCCTGTCGTTGGGCGGGCGGTTCCAGAGCCAGGGGACCACGCGAAGCGCCTTGAACCCAAGCTCTTTTACTGCGCGATCAAGCTCGCGCACGGCTTCGAGCGGCTTTTCGAGATTGACCGATGCAACCCCTGCGAAACGCCCCGGAAAGCGGCGGGTGAATTCGGCTACTTCGTCGTTTGTTATAACCCATCGCCCCGGGCGATGCCAGGCCGAAAGCATTACGGTTTGAACGCCCGCCTCATCCATCGAGCGCACCATCTCTTCCGGGGACGTTTCCGATCCCAGGAGGTGCGCGCTGCCCGACTGCTTAAAAAGCCTCTCGACTTCGGGCAGCGACTGACCGATGGCCTTCGCCAGGGGCTGCGCCCAGACATCGATTGCCTGACCGGCTGATGTGCTCGTCATGATTAGCTCCCTGATTAGCTCCCTGCGATACCAGACAGGATTAACAGGATTTCAGAATCATTGTCAATCCTGTCATTCCTCTCCTCTTGTGCTATCATGCGTCCGCATTTCGATTATGAGCAGCCTCTTTTCATACAACAACGCGGAGTTTGACGAGTACGCCGCCGAATATGATGCGGCCCTCCAGCAAGGGCTATCGATATCGGGCGAAGACAAGAACTATTTCGCGCGTGGCCGCATCGCATGGCTTGCCGGGTGCCTTGGCCACATGGGAGAGCGACCGAAGGCGATAATGGATTTCGGATGCGGCACCGGGTCGTCTACTCCATACCTGTTCGATCTGCTCGGCGCCGCGACCATCACGGGCGTAGATATTTCTCAAAGGTCTCTTGAGACGGCGAGGAGAGTCTTTGGCTCCGACCGCTCGCAGTTCTTATTATTCAGCGAGCACGAGCCCCGCGAGGCTATAGACCTGGCGTTCTCGAATGGAGTCTTTCATCATATTCCTCCTGATGAGCGCGCGCAGGCTGTCGATTATGTTTATCGTTCGCTATGTCGCGGCGGGCTTTTCGCGCTGTGGGAAAACAACCCGTGGAACCCCGGCACGCGGCTGGTTATGAGTCGCATACCCTTTGACCGTGACGCGATAATGCTCAGCTCGCTCGAAGCGAAACGGCTGCTCAGGTCATGCGGGCTCGAGGTTCTGCGCACCGATTTCCTGTTCATCTTTCCGAGACAGCTTAAATGGCTCCGGGCCCTGGAACCTGCCCTGTCGCGGCTCCCGCTGGGAGCGCAATACCAGATCATCTGCCGAAAGATTTGAGCCTCTCGAATCGATGCCTCGTCCACTCCCAATTCTCCGGCAACCATTCGTGCTACGGGCGGCGGGTATGCTCGTTCTGCTCGCAATCGGCTATGTGCTCTGGCCTCTTCCCTTCTCTTTGGCCTATACAGCCATCGCCGTCACAGCGGCGGCGGCGGTCTCGCGATACTCAGACAGGCTGTTCCGGCCCGCGAGCGATGTATTTAATAAGATTGCGCGCAGGCGCGGCCTTGCGGTTGTGATGGCAGGTCTCTTTGCATTGGTCGCGTGCGTATCGCTTTCGCTGAGGCTGGGCGTAAAGAGCCCGGATGTCACCGACGAATTCAGCTACCTGCTCGGAGCTGACACCTTCGCGCGCGGGCGGTTAAGCAACTCGACTCATCCGATGTGGCAGCATTTCGAGAGCATACACATTATCCACCAGCCGACCTATGCATCGAAGTACCTGCCGGGGCAGCCTCTCATGCTTACGACAGGCTTATTGATTGCGAATCACCCTATTGTCGGAGTATGGCTCAGCATGGGGCTGGCTTCGTCTGCTGTCTGCTGGATGCTGATGGGATGGCTCCCTTTGCGCTGGGCGCTGCTGGGCGGGCTGCTCACTACCTTTCATCCGATGTTTGTGCAGTGGGGCCAGACCTACTGGGGAGGCGCAGTCGCGATGATGGGGGGCGCACTGCTGTTTGGAGCGGCCCGCCGGATAATTGAAAAACGGAGAGCGAGAGATGCATGGATATTCGGCATTGGCATGGCGGTGCTTGCCAACAGCCGCCCATACGAAGGCGCGGTCTTGAGCCTCACGGCCGTCTGCGTGTTACTCGCGTGGGGACTCAAGCGACGGCGCCAGTCGCTCGCCTTATTGCTTCGTCATATCGCGCTTCCGATCGTCGTGATGCTTGCGCTCATAGCCGCGTGGATAGGTTTTTACAACCTGCGCGTGACCGGTGACCCTTTCCGTATGCCCTATCTGGTTCACGAAGAGGCTTACGGGATCGCCCCTCTATTCGTCTTCCAGGACCTGAGACCGGAGCCCCGTTACAGACACAAAGAGATTGGCGACATACACCGAGGCTGGGAGCTTACCGATTATCTCAACCAGCAATCGCTCAGTGGATTTCTCATCGCGTGCAGGCAGAAGCTCGAATACCTGGCGCGGTGGAACCTTCAGGTCCTGGCGTTTATGGTCTCGCTTGTGGCGCTCCCGTTCGCCCTCGCGCGTGACCGATGGACCAGGATGGCCCTGCTTGCCTGCGGTCTGAATATAGCGGCGATCCTTCCTCAAACCTGGCTCCTCCCGCATTACGCTTCGCCCCTGGCCGGGCTGATCTTTGCGATAACCGTCCAATCGATGCGCCACCTGAATGCGTGGCGATGGCGCAGCCTGCGCGCAGGCCAGCATATTCTCCGCGCGACGTTGATCGTGTCGGCCCTCTACCTGATCTTCACCTGGGCAGACCTTCCGCCTGTCGACCGCGAAGCGTGGAACGAGAGGCGCGCGAGTATGCTCGAAGAGCTGAAGCAGAGCGGCGAGCGGCATCTCGTAGTCGTGCGGTACGCGCCCGGTCACGCGTGGGGTGAAGAATGGGTCTATAACGAAGCGGACATCGATGGGGCGCAGGTCGTCTGGGCAAGGGAGATGGGCGAGGAGAGCAATCGCGCGCTGATCGAGTATTTCAAAGAGCGCCGCGCATGGCTGCTCGAAGTCGATGCGGGAAGAGCAAGGCTTGAGCCTTACAAAATCGAATCGAATGAAACCACAGATGAGCACAGATAAACACGGATAAAAGTATTTGTGTTCATCCGCGTTTATCTGTGGTTTCATTCTTCCATTTGTTGACTCGGCTCTTTCGATCTGGTATCACTTGCTCATTATGAAAAACCTGAATGACCGCGTAGCGATTATAGGGATGGGCTGCACCAAGTTTGGAGAGCACTGGGACAAATCGGCTGAAGACCTTATAGTCGAGGCCGCATACGAAGCATTCGAAGATGCGGGCATAGAGCCGCAGCAGGTCGAGGCCGGGTGGGTAGGCACCCTCACTTCGGGCATAAGCGGCCAGGCGCTCTCGCGACCGCTCAAGCTTCAATACATCCCCGTAAGCCGCGTAGAGAATATGTGCGCCACGGGTCAGGACGCGTTGCGCAACGCGGCGTTTGCAATCGCGGCGGGCGCTTATGATGTGGCGCTGGTCGTCGGATTCGAGAAGCTGAAAGACAGCGGGTATTCGGGGCTGCCCGGCGCAGCTTCGTCTGTGATCGGTGCGGGCAACACCGCGCCCGGAGCCTTCGCGCTCGCCGCCAACCGCTATTTTCACAAGTACGGGACCGGCAAAGAAGAGCTGGCGAAGATATCGGTCAAGAACCACTACAATGGCGCTCGAAATAAGAAGGCCCATTTCCAGAAAGAGATCACCGTAGAGCAGGCGCTGAAAGCCCCTATGATAGCCGCGCCGCTCGGGCTTCTCGATTGCTGTCCGACAACTGACGGCGCGGCGGCGGCCATCATCACACGCGCCGAGCTTGCGCCGAAGTTCACAAAAGACTATGTGCTGGTCAAAGGCATGGGGCTTGCGGTCGGCCCCGGAACCGGGCGCATGGACCCGGACTTCGATTTCACGAGCTTCCCCGAAACAAAGGCCGCCGCAAAGCAAGTCTATGATCAGCTCGGCATAAAAGACCCTCGGCGCGAGGTGAGCATGGCCGAGGTGCACGATTGTTTCTCGATAACCGAGATGATCATTTACGAAGACCTCGGATTCTCCGAGCCCGGCAAAGCGAAGATCGATATCGATTCAGGCGCGTTCACGCTCAAAGGAGACCTTCCCGTAAACACGGACGGCGGCTTGAAATCATTCGGCCACCCGATCGGCGCAAGCGGGCTTCGCATGCTCTATGAGATTTACAATCAACTGCTCGGTCGAGCGGGCGAGCGACAGGTCAAAGACATAAGGCTTGGCCTCGCGCACAACCTGGGCGGCAACCCAGGCTCGTTCACCTGCTCGATCATCGCATTAGGAGTCTAGCGAGTCTGGCTTCGCCAGACTGTTTTTTATGAATCTATCTGAAGAAGAACAACTGATACTTTCGACCGTGAAGCGGTTTCTTGAGAAAGAGGTCGCGCCGGTCGCCTCCGAGATGGAGCACCATAACGAGTATCCGACCGCGATAGTCGAGCGGATGAAAGAGATCGGTCTGTTCGGCGCGAACATACCCGAAGAGTACGGCGGCCAGGACCTCAGCTACACGATATACGCGATGATATTCGAAGAAGTCTCTCGCGTGTGGATGGGGCTGGCAGGCATACTCGGCACTCACTCGGTGCTCGCCGATGTGCTGACTCGATTCGGCACCGAAGAGCAGAAGCGAAAATACCTTCCCATCATGGCGCGGGGCGAAAAGCGCGGCGCGATCTGTTTATCCGAGCCGCAGGCGGGCACCGACCTCCAGGCGATCCGCACGACAGCCGAGCGGCGCGGAGACTACTACTACATCGACGGCTCAAAGATGTGGATCACAAACGGGCGTCGGGCCGAGCTTATGCTGATACTGGCAAAGACTGATAAAGACGCTCGCCCCGCTCACGCGGGTATCAGCGCCTTCATCGCAGAAAAAGGTGAGCCGGGCCTTACCGTGAGCCGCGATATAGACAAGCTCGGATACAAGAGCCTTGAGACCTGCGAGCTGCTCTTCGAAGATTTTCGCGTGCCGGTCGAGGGTCTGATTGGAGGGCGCGAAGGCGAAGGGTTCAGACACGTGATGACCGGGCTCGAATCGGAGCGCATAAACGTTGCCGCGCGCGGGCTCGGAGTCGCCCGCGCTGCGTTTGAAGAGGCCATCAGGTACTCGCAGCAGCGCACCACTTTCGGCAAGCCTATTTGCGAGCACCAGGCGATACAGTTGAAGCTCGCCGACATGGCTACGAAGATAGAGGCCGCGCGGCTTCTCATATACTCGGCGGCTGAAAAGAAAGATCGCGGCGAGCGGTGCGACCTGGAAGCGGGCATGGCCAAGCTGTTTGCGACTGAGACGGCCCAGGAGTGCTCGCTCGAAGCGATGCGTATATTCGGCGGCAACGGGTATGCTAAAGACTTTCCGGTCGAAAGGTACTACCGCGACGCGCCGCTTCTGATCATAGGCGGCGGAACGAACGAGCTGCAACGCCTCATCATCGCCCGCAACCTGCTGAAGAAATACTCGATCTGATTTTTCAAACTTTCCTCTACCGCACTCGCTCTAATTCTGAGAGGTCAGATATTACTCTTGTACGAGGTGAAACGGTCATGGTACAAGATGCACCTGCGCGGCTTCGAAGCTCAAAGCACGCGGCCCCTTCGGTCTCCTCTCGGAAAAGTTTTAGATCTCATCACGGCTAGAACGATATGAGCTTGAAGACTACCTTCACAGGGTATGTCTCGCAAGAAATCAAACGAGTGCTCTATGAAAGAATCCCCTTTTTCACGCCTTTTTATTCAATCAATCGCTTTTTGTTTGTGCTCGCTTCTGACGGCCACAGGCCCGGCAAGCTCGCTCGCCGTGGCCCAATCGGGCCCTGTCAAAACGTCGCCCCAGCAGGTAGCCGCATTCGGAGACGTTCCCTCGACCCATCCGTTTTTTACGGAGATAACAAACATCGCCATACGCCAGGTGACGCTCGGATGCGGCAACGGAGATTTCTGTCCGGACATGCTTGTCACGCGCGAGCAGATGGCCGTATTTATCATAAGGGCGCTCGGCATACTCAATCCTCCGATGCCAACCGAGCAACGATTTGCCGACGTTCCGCCCACCCGTTTCGGGTATGCGTTCATCGAAGAGATGGCTGTGCGCGGGATAACGCTCGGATGCGGCGGCGGGAACTACTGCCCCGACGACTTTGTCACGCGCGAGCAGATGGCGGTCTTTATAATCAGGGCGATTGGAATGACGAGCCCGCCTGTGCCCGCGACACAGAGATTCATCGATGTGGGGCCCACCCGTTTCGGGTATGCCTTCATCGATCAGCTCGCGCGGAGAGGGATCACTTCCGGGTGCACCGCTACGACTTATTGCCCCGATGAATTCGTCACGCGAGCGCAGATGGCGGCCTTTCTCGTGAGGGGCTTCGGCCTGCTCGATCCGGGAGAGCCGGGAGGCTCGCTCGCAAACACGGCGCGGTTTCTCGAACAGGCGACCTTCGGCCCGTCTCCGAGTCTCGTCGCGCACGTGCAGACCGTAGGCATACGCGCGTATCTCGACGAGCAGTTCGCCGCGCCTGCGTCCAGTTACCCGACTTTGCCGCTTCAGGTGACGACGGTCCCGCCCGATTGCGATCAGATATGCCGCCGCGATAACTACTCTATGTATCCTGTGCAGAGGCGATTCTTCGAGAACGCGCTGTACGGGCCTGACCAGCTCAGACAGCGCGTAGCTTTCGCGCTCCACCAGATATTCGTAGTCTCGGGGCGCGATCTGATGCAGCCGAGCTGGCTCGTCCCTTACCTTCAGATTCTCGACCGCAACGCGTTCGGCAACTATCGCCAGCTACTTTACGAGATAACGCTCAACCCGGCGATGGGCCGCTACCTCGATATGTACACAAGCACCAGGACGAACCCGAACGAGAACTACGCAAGAGAGGTGCTTCAGCTCTTTTCCATCGGGACCGACAGGCTGAACCTCGACGGCACGCCGCAGCTCGACCCCGATGGCAATACCATTCCCACCTATGACCAGGCCGTAGTCGACGGCTTTACGAAGGTGTTCACCGGATGGAGACTCGACGCGCAGCCAGCGCCCGGAGTCGCCGACTACATAGACCCGATGGTGCTGGTCCCCAACAATCATGACATGGGAGAAAAGCACCTGCTCGACGGCGTAGTGCTTCCCGCAGGCCAGACCGGCGTTGAAGACCTGAACGAGGCGCTCGATAATATATTCAACCATCCGAACGTCGGACCGTTCATATCCAGGCGGCTGATCACCAACCTTGTCACAAGCAACCCGAGCCCGGCTTACGTAGAGCGGGTCGCCCGCGTCTTCAACGACAACGGCCAGGGCGTGCGCGGCGATCTGAAGGCGGTAGTCACGGCGATACTGCTCGACCCCGAAGCGCGCGGCGACTCGAAAGGCGATCCCCGCTACGGCCACCTGCGCGAGCCCGCGCTGTTCATATGCAATATTCTGCGCGCGTTCAACGCGAGATCGGCAGACGGCACATCGACGAGCGACGGTTTTCTCAACCCGCAAAGCGTCACGATGGACCAGGACATATTCCGCCCGCCGACGGTATTCAACTATTACCCGGCGGACTACACAGTGCCCGGCTCCGGCGGGCTGCTCGGCCCCGAGTTCGGAATACTATCGACGTCGTCTTCGCTCAAGCGAGCGAACTTCGTCAACACTATAGTCTTCTCGACCATACCTGTAAGCGCGAACGCGCCGCGAGGAACATCGATAGACCTTACAGCGCTTCAGGCGCTTGCCGCAAACCCTGCCGCTTTAGTCGATGAAGTCAACCGGATAATGATGTACGGCAAGATGTCTGCCGCCATGCGCGACAGCATAATACAGGCGGTGTCGGCGGTGTCGAGCGCGAACACATTGAAGCGGGCGCGAACGGCGGTCTATCTGACGGCCACCTCGTCGCAGTACCAGGTGGAGAGGTAAGAGCTATGAAACAGACACGCAGAGCTTTCTTAAGACAATCGTGCGGCGCGCTGAGCGCGGCGGCAATGGCGGCGGGCATAAGACGGTTCGGGTTGATAAACGCGCTCGCCCAGAGGGCGGCCCCGACCGATTACAAGGCGCTCGTCTGCATATTCCTCAACGGCGGAAACGATTGCAACAACACCGTTGTGCCGCTCGATACGTCAGGGTATCAGGCTTACTCAAGTGTGCGAAGCTCGTCGGGGCTTGCAATACCGCAGGGCAGCCTGCTTCCGATCACTCCTCCGAGCATAGGCACCCAGTTCGGCCTGCACCCAGGCCTCGCGGATTTGCATTCGCTTTGGTCGCAGCAAAAGCTGGCAATCGCGTGCAACGTCGGCCCGCTCATACACCCGATGACCCGCGAGCAGTACCGCACCAACTCGGTCCCCAAGCCATATCAGCTCTTCTCGCATTCGGACCAGGTGACGCAGTGGCAGTCATCCATATCGAACACCCGCAGCCAGACCGGGTGGGGAGGCCGGTTGTCAGATCTTACTGCGGGGTTCAACGGCGGGAACGCATTCCCTATGACTACCTCGGTGGCGGGCAGCAACATTTTCAGCATAGGGATGAACGCCCGCCCGCTTGTGATCGCGCCCGCGCCCACAGGTCTCAACCAGGTGCTCGCGCTGAACGGATTCGGGTCTTCCGCCGAAGAGCAGGCGCGAAGAAACTCGATGAATCACCTGCGGACCATAGACCGCAGCAACGCGCTCGTGGCAGCAACGAGCGATACTACGCAGCAGGCGCTCGACATTAGCATGGCCTTCAGCACCGACCCGACGCTTGCGACCGTCTTTCCGGCCACCACGCTCGGCAACCAGTTGAAGCAGGTGGCCAAGGTCATGAAGCTTAATCAGACTTCGGCGCAGCTCAGCCTCGAACGCCAGATATTCTTCTGCTCTCTTGGCGGGTTCGATACGCATCAGAACCAGCCCGCATCGCAAGAGGGTCTGCTCACACAGGTGAGCCAGGCTATGAAGGCTTTTTACGACGCGACGGTCGAGCTTGGCATCGCTTCACAGGTGACGACCTTTACGCTTTCCGATTTCGGTCGCACGTTGCAGCCGTCGGGGTCAGGCGCATCGGTGGGGACCGATCATGGATGGGGCAATCACCTCTTTGTCATGGGCGGCGCGGTTCGCGGCGGCGATTTTTATGGAGTTGCAGGCCCGAACGGCACCGTCTTTCCGACCTTGCAGCTTGGCGGTTCGAACGATACCGACAGCCGGGGAAGATGGATACCGACAGCCTCCGTAGAGCAGTACGCCGCCACGCTCGCTTCCTGGTACGGGCTGGCGCAATCGGACCTGTCTCAGGTCTTCCCCCTTATCGGGAACTTTACATCTTCGAGCCTGGGATTTATGATGTAAGACTTTTTGCGCATGTTGAACCATCGCCCGACAAATAAAAGGATCAAGCTCGCGACGCTCGCCTTCGCATCGATGGTCGCGCTCTTTATCATCGCAGGCGATAAGGCGAATGCATTCTCCTCAGGCCCGCTCGCCGCCCACACGGGAGCGCCGGGGGAATTCCTCTGTACTTCGTGCCACACCTCATTCGAGCCTGACACCGGGCCGGGGTTCGTTCAGATAACGGGGCTGCCCGCAAGCTATCTACCCGGCCAGCAGGTGACCGCTACGATCACAGTCAATCATCCGGACGGTTTTCTCTACGGATTTCAATTGACCGCAATCGATTCGACGGGCGCGCAGGCGGGCACACTCGTCGTCACGGACGAAGAGAACACGCAGTTGCTTGCGGACATAGTCGGAGGCAATTTCCGGCAATACCTGGAACAAACATTTGCCGGGGCCTTCCCCGTAGAGTTCAATCAAAGGAGCTGGTCGTTCAAGTGGGACCCTCCGCAAAGCAATATCGGGCCGGTCACTTTTTACGCCGCCGGGAACGGGGCGAACGGCGATAGCGAGAGCACCGGCGATCACATCTACACGACCTCCGTAGCGATAACCGAGCCGCCGCCCACGCTCGTGCCTTCGAGCCAGTCCTTTGCGGCAAACGGCGGTAACGGCTCCATCAATATAGTAGTGCCGAGCGGGTTCGGCTGGACGGCGAGCACTTCTGACAGCTTTATCACTATCACATCACCGGCATCGGGCACAGGCAACGGGATGGTCACATACACCGTTGAGGCAAACGCGAACGCTTCGACACGCACAGGGACGATCACCGTCGCCGGCCTCACCTTCACCGTTTTGCAGGGCCTCGCCTTCGACGACGTTCCCACAGACCACCCATTCTATACAGAGATCGGCAAGCTTTCGGCTCGCGGCGTAACACTCGGCTGCGACGGTGACAGCTACTGCCCCGACACGACGGTCACGCGCGACCAGATGGCTGCGTTTATCATTCGCGCTCTCGGCAATTTCAACCCGCCGCAGCCTGCTATGCAGCGATTCGCAGACGTGCCGCCTACGAATTTCTTCTATGCCTTTATCGAAGAGATGGCCGTGCGACAGATTACGCTCGGCTGCGGGGGTGGCAATTACTGCCCGACTGATCCTGTGCTGCGCGATCAGATGGCGGCCTTCATCATAAGGGCATTGCACGAGCCGGGATACACACCGCCCACACCTGCAATGCAGAGGTTTGCGGATGTGCCGCCTACGAATTTCTTCTATGCCTTCATCGAAGAGATGGCCGTGCGACAGATTACGCTCGGATGTGGGGGTGGTAACTACTGCCCGTCGCTTCCTGTCAGTCGCGGTCAAATGGCCGCCTTTCTCGTCAGGGCCTTCAACCTGTAAATCCTGCGCCTCTCCGCGAAAACCTGCGGCAAAAAATATTGCTTCGAGAGCGGAAGAAAGTCCCGGCCGTTGTGTCTAAAACTATATGGAGGTGAAAGCCATGAAGTGCTGGCGATTCGATCTGAGGCGAAAATTCTCGCGTTATGTAAGCGGCGAGTTAAAAGCGAGCGAGGTCGCGCGACTTGAAGATCACCTTATGGGCTGCGGTCATTGCAGGGCGCAGCTTGCGCGGATACGCGACGGCCACCGTTTAGCCCAGCAGATGCCGCGCGCCGCGCTCCAGCGCGACCCGTGGAAGGAGATCGAAGCTGCCATAAATGCCGAGCGACTCACTTCGCCCATGGACCGGATTGCCTGGTGGCGGCTTCGCCCGGTCAGGTACATGCTGGCCTCAGCCCTGGCGGTGATAGCGATATTGATGGTAACGCTCATCATCATGCTGAACCGCCTCTCTTATTATCCGGCAGAGAGCGTCGACACGGCTGGCAGCCTCGACCTTGGGGAATTTCATGCCGTGCGCATCTCCGATATTGAAAAGAACACGCGGCCTCACATCGTAGCCGAGGGCTATGTGAGCGAGGTGCGCATAGAGAAGGACGGCGATCTCACCTTCAGGTTGGTCGAAGAGCTGCATCAACCAGGCCCGTTCATCGTCTGCGAGATTATCAACCCGATCCGCATCGATCCGCCGCCGGTCGGCAGCCGCGTTCGGGTGTATGGAGTGAGCCGTTACGACGGCCAGCATGACCGTCAGTGGCACGAGGTCCATCCCGTGCTCAACATCGAGATGGTGCGGCATTGACGGCCCGCAGGTGTTATTAGCTCAGGCAAGGAGAAATCGATATCAGTGTACCCCTCATCCGGTAGTAGAAAAAGAATCGTTTACTCGAATCTAATAATCCTGATGATCCTTTTATCCCCGGCGGCGGCAGCGCAGGCCAGCGAAAAATCTACTGTTTCCGGCATTGTGCGTGATTCGGCGGGCGCGGTCCTGCCCGCTGCCGAGGTGTCGCTGCTCAATGCGCAACAGGCGATCATAGGCACGGCTAAGACAGACGGCGAAGGCCGCTTCACGATAGCCGAGGTCCCGACGGGAAGCCACCTGCTCGTAGTCGCTTCAAAAGGGTTCACCGAGCACCGGAGGGCCATCAGCATTCGCGGCACAAATGCTTTGACCCTTGAGGTCTCGCTCGAACCGCGCGCGGCAAGCGAAGAGGTGACCGTCACCGCCAATCTCGGAAACGTCGAGAGCGTGGAGGCGATCTCGCAGCAGGTGAACGTCATCGGCGAGATCAACATAGAAGAGCGCGCAAAAACGGTTATCGCGCAGGTGGCCAACGAAGAAGTAGGCGTCCACCTTCAGCGCACGAGCCCTACGATTTCAGGCATAGTCATTCGCGGGGTGACGGGAAACAAGGTCAATATCTTTGTCGACGGCGTGCGGTTTACAACGTCCGCGCAGCGGGGCGGCATAAGCACATTCCTGAACCTGCTCGACCCGTCAAACCTGCAAACGGTCGAGATACTTCGCGGCCCCAACAGCGCGCAGTACGGAAGCGACGCCATTGGCGGGAGCATACAGTTTCTATCGCGCGCGCCTTCATACTCGCCCGACGGCGATAATCTTCACGGGCAGACTGGCGTTCACTTCAACAGCGCGGACCTGAGCTTCGGGTCGAACCTTTCGACGACTTACGCCACAAAGAACTTCGGGCTGCTGGCAAACATAGCCGGGCGCAGGGCAAGCACGTTCCGGCCCGGCAAGGGCATAGACTCGCACAATGCGGTCACGAGGTTTTTCGGTCTGAGCTCGGACATAGTCATAGACGGTCGCCTGCCCGACACCGCATTCACGCAGTACGGCGGGCAGATCAAGTTGAACCGGTCGCTGGGCGCGGGGTCGCAGATCATAGCAAGCTACATGCGCGGGCAGCAGGACGGCGGCAAGCGTTACGATCAACTGCTCGGCGGCGACGGCAATCTGATAGCCGACCTCAGAAACCTTATGAACGATGTCTTCTACCTGCGGTATGACAAGGTCAAGCTCGAATGGCTCGACGGATTTACGGTCACCTATTCGTACAACACTCAGCGCGAGGAGCGCGTCAACCAGGGAGGCAGCGGCAACCCGCGAGCATCGATCAATCACGAGTACGAGCGGGTAAACGTCAACGGGCTGTCGGCCTATGCAAACAAGCTCA
>DASTET010000131.1:0-7312 GCA_035709445.1 Blastocatellia bacterium
AGGTGCTCTCGAATATGCAGAGAGAAGCCCGGAATATCAAAACGCTTTTTGCGCATATGGAGCAGGCCAAGAGAAACACGCAGATCGGCGGCAAAGAGATTTACAGAGGAAAGATTTTCTTCAAGCACGCGGGCAAAGGCAATGACAAGGTGAAGATCGAGTACGATATCCCTGCCGGGCAGGAGGTCTCGGTCATTGGCGATGAGATCACCCTCTACCAGCCGAGCATAAACCAGGTCATCTATACGTCGCGCAAGTCTCAGGCTTCTCAGAACCAGGAGTTCGCCTTCTTTTCGACTCCGTACAGCCTGACATCCGCGCAGATCAAGAGCCGGTACAATGCGGTCTATGTCGGAGAGGAACAGATGGGCGGGACAAAAACGTCTGTGATCGAGCTGACGCCAAAAGCGAAATCCGCCGTAAAGAAGATCAAGTGGTGGGTCGATCAATCGAGCTGGCTCCCCATAAAATCCGAAGTCATAGAGCAAAACGGCGACGTCTCTACCTTCACACTTTCGGGCTTGAAAACTAACGGCAGCATGTCTGATGGCATGTTCAAGATCAAGGTGGCAAAGGGCACTAAGGAGATCAGGCGCTAGGCCACTCTTGAAGTCCTGCAACCGGTATCGAAGGCCCCTTCAAGAGGGGCCTTCGACTTTCCGAAGCTAGAGGGTGTAGAGCAGGAGGAGGAATACTCCTAGCCCGCCAAGCATTATCGTCCAGAATGCTATCTCTTGAAGGGCTACCTGAGACCTGGGAATCTCAGCGCCACCGGCACGCCTCTGGCCCTGTTTCGCCTTCATGGCCGAATGCGCCATTAAGACTCCCAGTGCCAGCGCGCCCAGCGTGAGCACTCTGAGCGGCCAGAGAAAAAAGACCCATTGCATCTCTACAAGCAGCAGAAAAGGCAGCCCCAGCGCAAAACAGGCCACGGCCCCCATGGCCAGACCTACGAAGTCATCCTCCCCGACCGGTATCTTGAGCGTGCCCGCTCTCGAAGCCGCTTCCGGGTCGAAGGCCATCGAAGAGCCGTATGCAACTCGTTTCGGTCTGCGCTCTTCATCGTAAGCCTTTCTCGTCTCCTCATCGCTCAGTATGTCGTGGGCCTCGTTTAAGAGCTTCATCTCTTCTTCGCTGCCACCGCCATCAGGGTGACGCTTTCGGGCCTCGGACTTAAAGGCGCGGTCGATCTCTTCCCGGGTGGCATTCTCGCCGACGCCGAGCACCGTGTAGTAGTCTTTGCTCGCCTCGTATCTTTTCATAGCTCGACCGCGCCAGATTATCGCCTCCGGGTCAATGTTGCAATAGCACATGACCGCAGGTGAAATGAATAGCTGATGAGGCTTTTGTGAACGCAAACTCTTCCTGTAATATTCTGTCTTATGGCGGCAATACCGAAAGACGCGGCAGCAATCATCCTTCTCAAAGAGAGAAACGATCCGAAGATATTCTGGGTCAAGCGCAACCCGAAGCTGATGTTTATGGGCGGCTTCCACTCCTTTCCCGGCGGTCAGCTTGATAAAGAAGATGCGGCGGTCCCCGTAGCAAATTGCGACGGTGAAGACGCTCGCGCGATGCGCGCCTGCGCCGTAAGAGAGTTCTTTGAGGAGACCGGGGTGCTCTTCGCCAGTGGAGTCGAGAGGTACACGGTCGAACAGATCGCGACCTGGCGCAGAGAGATGTCCGAAGGGAGACTCCGTTTGGGTGATCTGATCAAGGAAAACGGGCTTGAGATCGACGGGTCGCACCTTTTCACAGCAGGGCGGTGGGTCACCCCTCCTTTTGCGCCCAGAAGGTTCGACACATGGTTTTTCCTCGCGTGGCTCCCCGAAGGTCAGGAGCCGCTCGTTGAAGCAGGTGAGTTAGAGACCGGCGAATGGGTTCGCCCCGCCGAAGCCCTCGTGCAGTGGCAGCGCGGAGACATAATAATGGCTCCGCCCACGCTTCATATCATAAGGACTCTGGCCGAATATGCCGACCGCCCCGACCAGCTTCCGGCGGCGCTCACAGCCATACCGGAAGCAAATCGCGGCATGGTGGTTCGCATCGAGTTCCGCCCCGGCATATTCCTTTTCCCGGTTAGGACAAAGACGCTGCCGCCTGCCACTCATACAAACTGCTACATCGTAGGCGGCAGCGAGATTGTAATCATCGATCCGGCCTCCTCCTTCGAAGAAGAGCAGCAGTCGCTCGACAACTTCATCGACGGCCTCCTTGCCGAGGGCCGAACGGTGAGAGAGATTCTCCTGACTCATCATCATCCCGATCATGTAGGAGGGGTCAATCATCTTCGCAGCAGGCTTGGAGTAAAGGTGGCCGCGCACCGGCTCACCGCCGACAGGCTGAGGGGCTCGGTATCTGTCGACCGGCATGTAGAAGACAATGAGATCATTGAACTCGACGGCGACCCGGGGTGGAGGCTTCGCGCGCTCCATACACCCGGCCACACACGCGGGCATCTCTGCTTTTACGAAGAGATAACCGGCTCCATCATCACCGGCGACCTCTTGATCGGCCTGGGCACAGTCGTCATCGATCCGCCCGAAGGGAACATGCAGCAGTATTTCGACTCGCTCAACCGGCTGCTAAGGCTGCCCAGGCTCGCTTCACTTTTCGGCGGGCATGGCCCCGCGATAGGATCGGCGCGGCACAAGATCGAAGAATATATATCCCACAGGCAGATGCGCGAGGACAGGATACTCGAAGCAGTCCGAGCAGGGGCCTCGACTCCGGCTGAGATAGTCGAAGTAGCCTACACGGATGTTTCTCCGTCGATGTACTGGCTTGCCGAGCGTTCGACGGTCGCCCATCTCGAACGGCTTGAGGTTAACGGGCTCGTGAGCCAGGTCGATAACGGGTTTTACAAGTCACTCTAGCAACAGGCGTGCTTTCTGGAAGTGGACCCGATAATCATCCCGCAAAACACGCTCGTCCTGTTATGCGGCCCCGCGGGGTGCGGCAAGTCCACTTTTGCCGCAAAACACTTCCTGCCGACCCAGGTCGTCTCGTCGGACGGCTGCCGCGCGATGGTTTCCGATGACGCGACGAATCAAAAGGTGTCAGGGCATGCATTCGACCTGTTCTACTTTATTATCGAGAAGCGGTTGCTGCTTCGCCGCCTTACCGTTGCAGACGCCACCAGCCTGAAGCGCGAGGACCGAAAGCCGCTTGTGAGGACTGCCCGGTGGTTCGGGTTTAAGACTGCTATTATCGCCTTCAACACAAGCCTCGAAACCTGCCTCGCTCGAAACAGGAAAAGAGGGCGTGTAGTCCCCGAAGATGCGCTCAGGTCTCAATATGAGTTGTTCGAGAAGACGCTCGTTTCGATCAACCACGAACGTTTAGACAAAGTCTATATCATAGATGAGGCAGACCAGAATACGGCCCTTGTCGAGATAGTCGCGCCTGTCAATCAGAGGAGGACGAGAGATTCAGCTTGAGAAGCGCCCGCCGCGACGGTTCTTGATTATTTCGCGGTAGTCGTCGCCCTCTATCATGATGAGGCGGCACATCTCGTGGAGGCGTGATCTCAGACGCACGCCCACCCGATCTGTGATCGTCTCGTCGTAGGACGAGCCGATGGGCATGTCGAGATAGTTTGAAGTAAAGATTGTGACCCTTTTGTCGTTGTACCGCTTATTGATTATATGTGTGATGGTCTCCTGCACCCATTCGGTCGGCTTGCTCGCGCCAAGCTCATCGAGGACCAGTATCTCGGCCTCAAGGACAGGAGCGAGTATCTTCAACTCCGAGGTATGGGTGTTCGGGTTGTAGCTGTCCTGTATCTCTTTAAGCAGATCACGGAAATCATAAAAGAGGCCGGGTATCCCCTTGCGCATCAACTCTCGCAAAGCCGAAACGGCCAGATGAGTCTTTCCTACCCCGCACCTTCCCAGAAACAGCAGCCCGACATCTACGAGGGGATACTCGTCGACGAATTTTCGCGTATTCATCAAGGCGCGGTGAAGCGACGGGCAGAGCGGCTCAAAATTGTCGAAGGTGCAGGACTGGAAACGAGCAGGGATGCGGGATTGAGACAGCAGAAGATCGCTACGACCCGCTTTCTTGCAACGGCAGGGCCGAACCCCCTTACCCTCGACAAACTCCCAGCCCGTCCCACCGCAATCGGGACAAGGGGCAAGCTTGACGTTTGCAGATTCTGCTGACATTCCCACTCAAAATTAGCCTGAGATTGCCTCGAAATGCGGGGCTCCTGTCTTCAACCGCCGCAGATTATAAGAAACACGGATCAAGAATGCAATCATAATCATCATGAGGCTACACAATTTTTAATCCCAAAACTTCACTAAGAGGTGAAGGACCGCCATAGCTGTTAACAGCGCCAGCTTTTCAGCGCGATAATCGTTTCAGCGATCTCTTAAGCACCGCCTGAATGGTCCTGTCGCCCTCTTCTCTGAGCGCAGAGTCGACGGCGCGCTCGGCCTGTGCCCTCTGATACCCAAGCTGTATGAGCGCGGCAATCGTGTCATCCCTTAGGTTCAAGTCTGCGCCCGAAGCCGCCTGCGCCGTCGTCGCAACCGCCATCTCTTCAAGAGACATCGCTGCTAGCTTGTCCCTTAGCTCTACCACGACCCGCTCGGCTGTCTTGCGCCCGACCCCTGGGATGGCCGTAAGCCTTCCAAGATCGTTGTTCTTTATGGCGGGGATCAATTCGGCAGCCGACAGCCCTGAAAGCATCGTTATAGCAAGCTTCGGGCCGATCCCGCTCACGCTTGTAAGCCGCAGGAATAGCTCCTTCTCGCGCGACGTCAAAAAGCCGAAGAGTTGTATGATGTCTTCTCGAACGTGTGTATGTATCTTGAGCGTGGCCTCGGAGCCTATCTCTCCAAGACCGTAAAAGGTTGAGAGCGGTATCGTCACCTCATAACCCACACCGCCTATATCGATGATAATGGTATTCGGTTGTTTGCTGATGAGTTTCCCAGACAGTTGCGCTATCAATTCCAGGCTCCCTGCTCTTGCTAGAGATTTTGAGTTTACGAGACCGTTTGAGGATATGTCAATTTGCACGCGGGTCAATCCGACCCGGATAAAAACTATTGAAAAAAGAGAGCCTTGATCTATACTGGCCTGTGTTACGTGTTCACTTTTAGCGCGCATGGAATATGCCCCTGCCTGTTGACTCCGCCCCGGCTGGATCACGCATATGATTCTCTCTAAGAAGACGCGCGTTTTGCTCAAGCGTATATTCTGGGTCTTTGTCCCGGCAGTACTTGTGCTCGGGCTAGGAGCTGTCGGGCTCAGCTTCTATCTGATCCATCGTCTGTCCCATCCGCAGCGCACTCAATTATACGGCTCTCCACGAGACTTCCAGGTCATAATGCAGAAGCCCATGTGGTCGGACGAGAAGTGGAAGAACTCCGACTCGACACAATCGGTCGGGTGGTTCTTGTCCCAGAACCGGACCGCGCCCGCTATTATCCTCAGCCACTCCTACGAATCAAACCGGTCCGAGCTTCTGACCTTGAGCTTCGAGCTATGGAAGGCGGGCTATCACGTTCTGGTATATGACCTGAGGGGGCACGGGGAAAGCCCTGTCAACTGGTCCGGGCTAGGAACATACGAGAATGACGATCTCCTGTCTGCCATAAAGTTCGTCAAGGGCATAAAGAGCGATACCGGGCAAGTCCTGGTGGATGGCCGAATAGGCTTATACGGCGCGGGGCTCGGCGGGTACATTTCGCTCGTCGCCTCTTCACAGGACCCGATGGTCAAGGCCGTGGCAGTAGATTCCGTCTATCCGGATGTCGACTTCTTCATAAACCACCGATTGAAGTCCTTTGTCGGTTCGGAGAGTGAGATGGCAAACCGGCTCGTCGACTCCCCCTGGACCGCCAGCATGACAAAGCTCGCGATGCAGGTCTATCTGATGAGGCGGGAAGACTCGGCCCCTGCCGTTGAAGCGGTGGGTATAGCCTCAGGAAGACGTCTCCTCTTTATTACAGGAAAAGATGCGGGCGGGCTCGTGGAGACGACAAAGATGCTATTCGGCCAGGCAAGAGACAACAAGGAGATTGCCGAAGTAGAAGCGACGCGCCTCGACCGGCTCTACGACCAGAACTCATCAAACTATGACGCGCGCGTTGTCAGCTTCTTCCGCGAGGCCCTGCCAACAGGTCAGGAAAAGACTTCGCAACAACTGAAAGCGGCAAGATGAGCTGTCAAGGATGTAGAAAGCTCACAGGCTTTCTACATCCTCTCCCCACTCAGTCGGGGTCACGAGTCATCAGGCTTACCCTTAATGCAATTGCCTTTCGTTGTTCGCCTATCCTCTCAAATATAAACCTTTCGTCCCTCTCTAACCCTTCGAGCCAGTTCTTCTCCGTAAACAGTATGATGCTCGATTCGCGCTCAAGGACCGGGATCAGCCTTTCGGGATCGTTGGCGTTCAGAATCGCCCCGTCGCCGGTCCCGCATACGACTCGCCCCTGGCTATAAAAAGCGGGTGCAAACTCCTTCATACGGAAAAAACCGATTCTCTCACCCGGCCTCAGTTGCGCGGCGGCTTCGAGCGAGAGCGATTTGTAGCTGAGCGTATAGCTCAGTTTCGGCAGCAGCAACACTACAGCCCCGACAATAACGAGCATCACTACGACGCCTGTCGCGAGAAGGAACTCTCTCATCTTTGAGCGCGCAAGCAGTAAGAGTGCGAAGATGGCTACAGCAAGCGGGGCAAGCTTCAAAGAGAACTGCCATTCGGAGTTCGCTACGCCCTGTGTCCGAAGATAGATGATAAAGGCGATGCCGATTGCAAGAAGCAGAAGCGCGTTAAGCCAGAGCGCGATGCTCAATCCGAGCGAACGCTCGCCTCTCCATACCCGCTCAAGCTCAGCCCCTATGATGATTGCCAGGGCGGGAAAGACCGGCAAAATATAACCCGGAAGCTTTGAGCCTGAAAATGAGAAGAAGAGAAGCGGGACTGCCAGCCATATCCATGAAAAAGCGAGAAGAGAGTCCCGCTCGCTCGCGCGTGGCCTGAGCGTTCTTATCCGCGCAATGGCAGGGAACAACAAAAATGTCCAGGGCATCAGCCCGGCCAGCAATATGAAGAGAAAGAAATAGACCGGCTGCGGGTGTCGGTGGACTGTCGTAAAGTACCGCTCAAAATGGTGCTCTATTATAAAACTATCGATGAATGCGTCGCCGTGCCTCATGATGACAGGGAAATACCATGTGCCCGCAACCGATGCTACTGCCGCTACCGCTATGGAAAGCTCTCTCCGGCCTATCCTGTTCAGCTTTCCGGCGACGATAAGATATAGACCCAGGATCACGCCCACCAGAAGCACCC
>DASTET010000132.1:0-17198 GCA_035709445.1 Blastocatellia bacterium
GAAAGGCACGAAGGCGAGTCGGTATATCGAGCAGCCGAGCGCCAGCAAACCTGCCGATGAGACCGCCCACGCGAATACTTTCTCTTTATTGATGGCTGTCTGAAGCACCGTCACCTCACTCCGGACTCGAATGCCGAACGGAGTTCTCAAGACTTCAAAATCGTAATGAGGCGAAGGGCCTCACAACCTTTTCGCTATTCAATGCCTGTGCCGCGCGCGAGTAAAATCGTCGCTTTGATAAGAGGCATAAATTCAAAGGTTTAGCTTTGCCGCGTTATGATAGTTTTTGAGGGGCGCGGCGACCGGCGGTCAAACTGCCGCTCAGACGCAGGGCCGTTCGTTCATTATGACTCTATTGAAAAGCGCGCGAGTCGTATGGCGGAAGAGGCGCATGGATGGAATAATACGGGCGAGGTCGAGAGATCAATTATGAATAACGAAACGATAGTCATAGTCTCAGGGCTGCCCCGTTCGGGCACCTCGATGATGATGAGAATGCTTACGGCGGGCGGCATTGAGGCCCTTACGGATAACCTCAGGACGGCAGACGAGGACAACCCGAAAGGCTACTTCGAATTCGAGAAGGTGAAGGAGCTTGAAAAAGATGACTCTTGGCTTGCCGACGCGCGGGGTAAGGCGGTCAAGATAATATCGAAGCTGCTAAAACACCTGCCTGCCCGTTACAGCTACAGGGTCATATTCATGCGGCGCAAGATGGACGAGATACTGGCATCGCAAAGACAGATGCTCATTCGCCGGGGCGAGCCCGCCGATACGATAAGCGACCGGAGGATGGCCGAGATATTCGAGCGTCATCTGAAGGATGTTCAAGCGTGGCTCGAAAACCAGCCGAACATCGAGGTCATCTACGTCGACTATAACGAAACCCTTGCCGATCCCTCGCCTTCTATAGAGCGCATAAACGAATTCCTCGGCGGCGGACTCGATGCGAGCGCGATGATGGATGTGGTAGAGAAAGCGCTCTACCGCCAGCAGAGATAAATAGAAGTGAGAAGTCAGGAGCCAGAAGCCAGAAGCCAGAAGTCAGAAGCCAGAAGGCGGAAGTTAATATCGCGCAGAAGCCGTGAGTTATCACTGCATTATCGCGTTGTAACTCTCAGCCGCCTTGAGGCGGCTTGCCGAAGGCAGATAGGCCAGCGCTTTTAGCGCTGGTTATAAGTCAGCCAAACGGCTGAGGGCGCTTCAGCGTCCTTATCAGCGCGGCTTCAGCCACCGGGCTAAAGCCAGCCCAGGTAAGCCCGTTGAAACGGGCTATGTCGAATTGATCCGCCATAAACCAGCCCTAAAAGGGCTGGCCTATCTGCCTTCGGCAAGCCCGATGCATCGGGCTATAAATGGCCTATTTGCCTTCGGCAAGCTGCCTCAAGGCGGCTGAGTTCTTACAAATCCAGTCTATTTCTAAACCAGAATGCAAGAACCTGGTACACTCCACATTGAAAACAGGCCCGGATCATCAACGTTTTCGCATCCTCGAGTGTAGCAGCCTCGTGATTTCTGGTTTAGTCCTGCTTTCAATCAATCAACAACAACAAAATCCATGCTGCGAGTAATGGTGTTGGCCTTTTTGTCGGCGAGCGGGTCGGTTATCACTAAAGACAGCGTGTAGCGGCCGGGCTTGACCGCCTTCAGCCCCAACTGCCCCCACTTTATCAACTGCCCGCCGCTTGCGGCCACCTGCTCCTCGGGCTCTTTGAATATCACCTTCCCGCCCTGGCTTATCACGAGCTGAGTCCTGACTTGAGGCTTGCCGTCTTTCTGTTTGGAGTTGTAGATGATGGCGGCATAGCGCAGGTCCTGGGTGCGAGCGATCTGGCGGTTGGCTGAGATGGGAGTTGGGTTAGCAGACTTCATGTCGCCTGCGGGCACAGCGCCGAGCAGCAGGCTGCTTGCTGTCAGTCGCCCCTTCGACAGGTCGGGCACTTCGAGATAGCGCGACATCGTGCCTATGTTGTTGCTCTTGTTATCGCGCACGGCGAGACGCACCTGATATGCCCCGGCGGGCAGAGTCGTATTTGCGGAATAGGTCAGCCCTCCTTTGCTGACTCTGGCAAGCTCTTCCTGGGAAAGATTTGCATTTATCGTCTCGCTGAAGCCGCCTCTGAGCTTTCCTAATTCATCGAAGACGAACCCGGCCACGTCGAGGCTGGTCTGCTGCTTGCCGTCAACCTGATCGAATTGAAGCTTCCTGGGATCGATGACGATATGTATGTCTATCGTGCCTTGATCGGGCGGGGCCGCCTTGTAAAGAAGCGTCGCGTCGAGATTGATGTCGCGCCGGGCGAGCGGCGACCTTACGGCGGCAAGTATCTGTTCCTGTTTTGTTGCCGCGGCTGTCGCAGCGGCTGCCCTCTCCTCCCGCGCAAAATAGCCCTGACGCGAGTAGACTTTGTAATCGTTCCCTTTGACCTTTATTTTGATCTCGCGGAACTTGTTGTCGAACTTGGCGTCGGCGGGCGTATAGGCGAGCAGATAGTAGCCCTCGCTTTGAGACAATATACCCTCAAGCCCTTCATCGAAATTGTTCTTGTTGAGTATAGCGAGGCCGCCCGTGGACGAAGCCAGCATCCTCAGGCTCTGATGCGACTCTATAGGGCTTCTTCCAAGCATCGCTTCATCCGCCGTCCTGCCAAACGCACCGCCTGTTCCAGTAGCGGCAGTCGAGCCGGGCATAGATATCATGCTCCTGCCAGGGGTCTCCTCAAAGCTTGCGACCGCGCGCTGCGCTTCGAGCCCGCGAATATCCATCGTGTGTATCGTAACGCCTGCGCGTGTGGCATTGTCTGACAGTGCTCTTAAGAACAGCGTGATGTTGTTCGATTCTGTTCCAGGACGCGAGCTGAGGATAGGCATTCCGCCTGAGATAAGCACGAGCGATTTGCGGCCAGGCAGCTCTCTCATGCTGTCGATGACAAAGCTTGCGGTGCCCAGGCTCATAAAAGCGCGTATCGATCTATTGGTCTCTTCGTTAATGCTGTTAGGGTCGGCAGGCTCGAACGATGAAATATCGAAGGGGTTGGACGACTCTCCGAGCACGCTATCAGGGCTGGTGTCGCTGCCGGCCAGAAGGGCCTGCGGGTTGTTGGGCATGTTAGGCGCATCCGGGTTGTTGTGAGCGCTGAGCGGATGGACCCTGGGCGTCAAAGCGGCGATAGCGCGCCTGAGCAGGACCTTATCGGTTGTGAACTGTTGCAGCAACCCCTTGCCGCCTACCGTTCGAATGATGGCCACGAGGTCTGAAGGCTGCATCCGGGAATCGACGAAGGTCGAAAGCATCTGCCGAATATAAACGAGGTCTTCGTGACGTATGGTCAGGTCATCTACCACGAAGGCAAATATTCGCCTGATGTCGCCGGCATCCGCCCCTTGCGGCGACACCTCCGGCCCCGGCGCCTTTGCCTCTTCGCCTGCCTTAACTGCGCCGGGGCGAAGGCCCCCTGCGACAAACTCGAAGAAGCTTATCTGCTGTTTCTTCCCGTTCTCGAAAAGCTCGAAGTCTTCTTTATTGAGGCCCGAAACCACTTTGCCTTTCTTGTCCGTTACGACGACATCCATCTGGACCAGCTCTGTGCTTATTCGTATGGTCTGATCGTCGCGCTTCTGAGGGTTAGATTGTGATAGGACCACCCCCGACAGGCTGAAGACCGGCAGTGTAAACAAGGCTATTAGTTTGATATTGAGTTTCATAAGGACCTCCATGCAGAACAAGATTGAAGCCGTTCAAAGTGAGCAGCGGGACGGCCATTATATCACTACAAAAGCCTGGAAAGATAACCAATTCGTTGGATAAAAAATTGAAAAAGATCGCTTCGCCTGTTCATGTAAACGACGGATTGATGTAGAATAGCGGTCAAAATTACAGGGCCGCTTGTGCCGCTTGACCGCAGCTCTGCATGTCGCAGCTTGAACTGGAGGGTGAACATGAAATTACGATTAGCAATTCTTCGCTTGTGCTCTCTCGCTATCTTCATAACCTTGGCGCAGACCGCCGTCATCGCGCAGGAAGAGGTAGTCCCGCTTCATACCGTGCCGGGCCAGTCTCGCAAGGGGTCGGGCACAATATCGGGCCGGGTCGTGCTGCCATCGGGCCAGTTTGTCGCCCAGCGCGTCAGGCTCGTAATCAGCTCCTCTACAAACCCCGGCTCCACTTACTATACGAACAACAACGGCGCGTTCGGGTTTTCGGGCCTCGGCGAAGGAGTCTACACGATAGAAGCTACAGGAGACACGAGCCTCTATGAGACCGTGACTCAAGAGGTGAGCGTAGCCCGTGGGATGCATCTGAAAGTGCTGATATACCTCAAAGAGAAGATTACGGCGAGCAACAAGAAGCCTGAAAGCGTGATATCGCTCGCAGAGCTGAACCAGAAGGTGCCGGAAGCCGCGAAGAAGGAGTTTGAGAAGGGATCGAGGCTGGCCAACGAGGGCAAGGTCGAGCAGGCCATCGAGCAGTTCAAAAGGGCAATCGCCATCTTCCCTGAGTACCTGATGGCTCGCAACGACCTCGGAGCGCAATACCTCAAGCTCAAACGGCACGCCGAAGCTATCGAACAGTTCGAAGCCGCCCTCGAGATTAATTCCAAAGTATTCAACCCCCGGCTCAACCTCGGCATAGCCCTCGTCGATCAAAGAAGGTTCCTCGATTCCCTGGATCATCTCAACCAGGCAATCGCAATCGACAGCTCATCTGCTTCCGCCCACCTTTTCCTCGGCATCGCATCTGTCGAGATCGATGATCTCGATACCGCCGAGCGAGAGCTTACTAAAGCGCAGTCTCTTGGCGGGGAGGAGTACTCGGTCGCTCATTTTTATCTGGCTAACCTCTATATGAAGAAAGGCGAACGCGATGCCGTCCTGCGCGAACTGACGGCTTATCTCGAAAAACAGCCCGCCGGAGAGCATGCCGCGCGGGCGCGGGCGCTGCTAAAGGAGTTGAATTAGAGAGCGCCAGAGACGGATCTGGGCACTGCTAAGTTCAAATATTTGAATAGGTTACTCAAACTTTTGAATTTCAAATCCGTGGAAAGAATTCCAAAATCTCGGATAAAAAATCCTCAGACTCGATCTCTATCATTCTGCTTCCCCATCGGTTAAACAGGTACAAGCTCTGTATTAAATAGGCTTAAGCTGAGCCAGGATTTCCCGGACCTCAAACTCGGGCAATCTGGCACCGGTCTTGCCAAGCTGCCTTCTCTCGGTTCCGTTCTTATCGCTAACAAACCAAAACAGGCTGACTTTCTATAATCAGGAGGAAAGGGCAATGAGAAGACTCCGAAGAGCGAAGGCACTCGCATCATCGCTGACGGCGATTATGATTGCCGCATTGATGGTGCCCATGTTTAGCCAGCCGGTCCTGGCGCAGACAACTACGGGCTCGATAAGGGGCGTGGTGACTGACCAGACCGGCGCAGTCGTTTCGGGCGCAAATGTTACCGCCAAGAACCAGAGCACCGGCGTGGAGACCGGTATCTTCAAGACAACCGGTGAAGGCATCTACAACATACCCAATCTGATACCCGGCACATACACTATCACGGTAGAGGCCCCGAACTTCAAGCGGGCCGCCTACACCGACGTGGAAGTGAGGCTCGGCGAGGTAGCTACTATAGACGCGATACTTCAACCCGGTGGCGTGACCGAGACCATAACGGTCACAGCAGGAAGCGAAGAGGTAGTCAACCGTGAGACCGCTCAGGTATCGACAAGCTTCGAGTCCCGCAAGGTCGCAGAGCTTCCGTCGAATGTGGCCGGGACAGGCATCGATACGCTGGCGCTGCTTGCGCCGGGCGTCGTCCCGGGATTCGGCAACGTCAATTCGAACGGGACGACCCTCTCCGTAAACGGTCAGCGGTCACGTTCTAACAACTTCACGATAGATGGCCAGGACAATAACGACCTCTCGATAGGCGGTCCGGTCTATTTCGTAAGCAACCAGGACCTTGTTCAAGACTTCCAGGTCATCACCAACAACTTCTCGGCACAGTATGGCCGCAACCAGGGCGCTATCGTCAACATAGTCACCAAGGCGGGGACGAACGAATTTCACGGCTCGGCCTTCTGGTATCACCTGGACCGAAAGCTGTTCGGCACGCTCAACAACATCGAGCGCCGCGGCGGGAAGGAGGAGGCCGACCCGCTCCTCTACAACGTCTTTGGCGGCACCCTGGGCGGCCCCATCCTGAAAGACCGCGCCTTCTTCTTCGGCAGCTATCAGGGCATCCGCACGCGCGAGACCTTCATAGCCCGCTCGGGCAACCTGGCAATATTGCCTGAAGACCTCGCCCGGCTGAAGGCCGATTTCCCGGGCAACAACGCCATTGCGGCGCTGGCCGACTTCAGCGCGTTTGCCATACAGGACTTCGGCACGGTGCGTCCGCGAACCGACCTTGCTGACCCGTTCGACACTATCACCATAGGCGGGCAGACCTACAGGGCGGCCTTCCCGGAGCGAGTCTTCAAGACGGCGCTTGCCACGCCGACCACGCAGGAAGAGTTCACCGGTCGCGGCGACATAAAGCTCACCGACAGGGACAACATCTTTGCGCGATACCTGTTTCAGGATAGCAACATCGAGAACGCGCTCGGACTGAGCAACGGGTTTACGGGCGACCTCCCTGCGCGCAGCCAGAACTTCGGCAGCGGCTGGACTCGCCAGATTTCGAGCCGGGCCGTAAACGAGTTCCGCTTCGCTTACAGCCGGTTGTTCGTCAATTTCGGCGGCGGGTGCGAAGGGCTCAAGGGCTGTATTCCCGACCCCGAATTGAACGACACAGCGTTTGCCGACATATCTTTCGGCGGCATTCGCGGCGCGGCCACAGGGGCGGCCCTGCAAACGATAGGCGGCGGCGCCGGCTTACCGCAGGGGCGCACGGTCGAAACATTCCAGTTCTCCGATAACTTCTCTCTAACTCGCGGTCGTCACCAGATGGTCATGGGCGCTGACGTCCGCCGCCTGGATAACTTCGTGCCGCTTCTGTTCAACGTCAACGGCGTATTCGCCTTCGGCACTGCGGCGCGGCTTGCTCAGAACAACCCGTCGTCCGTAACTCTCGCCGCGGGTCAGACCAGCATAACCTACAAAGAGACCGACCAGTTCTACTTCTTCCAGGACGACTGGAAGGTGCGCGACAACCTGACGCTGAACCTCGGTCTGCGCTACGAGTATATCGGCCAGCCGATAAACACGCTTCACGAGATCACTCTTGAGCGCGAGTCTAATCCGCAGACGGCGCTGTTTAAGACGAGCCTCCCGGTCGAAGCGCGCATAGTTCCGAAGCTGCGAGCTGACAAGAACAACTTCGCGCCTCGCCTCGGCTTTGCTTACTCTCCGCGTTTTTCAGGGGACGGATGGCTCAGCAGGTTGTTCGGCGAGGATGCGACCGTGCTTCGCGGCGGTTATTCGATAGCCTATGACCCGCCGTTCTACAACATCCTGATCAACATCTCGACGAACGCTCCTGTAGTCTTCAGCAACCTCACGTTGAACCCGGCGGCGGCCCCTATATTCCCGGTCCCGTCGCCCGCCCCGTTCGGCCCCGATGTGCGCGCTTTCGCGGAGGCCAACGGGATCATCCAGCGAGGCGTTCAGGACCCGAGGTTCAACAACCAGGTCCCGGTCGCTCCGGACTTCCACCTGCCTTACGCGCAGCAGTGGTCATTCGGCATCCAGCGGCAGATCAACCGCAACAATGTGTTCGAAGTCCGCTATATCGGCACACACGCCGTGGGGCTCTTCCAGACCGTCAACCGCAATCCGAGGGTGGACCGGCTGCTCAACGGGTTCACGACGCCTGAAGCCATATACGGGCAGGCCATAACATTCCCCGGGTTCCCGAACCTGCTGCCTCAGGGACTGACTCCGTTCAGGGCGGGCGTGGCCCCCTGCGTAGATGATCCGGCCACGACGACCTTCAACGAAGCCAACCAGTGCAACGGGCGGATTCTGCTCGGAGGCCGCATACAGGCGCGCGAGAACACTGCCCGGTCGCTCTATCACGGATTGCAGTCGCGATACAACGGGCGGCTGTTTAACCAGTTCACTCTCGGAGCGTCCTACACCTTCAGCAAGGCGCTCGACAACATAAGCGAGATATTCGCTTTTGCGGAGAACTCGCTGGCTCAGAACCCGTTCAACATCAACGAAGCCGAGCGTAGCTGGTCGGCATTCGACCGTCCGCATGCCTTCTCGGCCAACGGCATCTGGGATCTGCCCGGATTCAAGGACCAGCAGGGCCTCGTCGGTAAGGTGCTCGGCGGCTGGCAGCTCAACGGCACATACGTGCTGACGAGCGGGCGCCGCTATACGCCGTCGCAGTTCTTCAACAACCCGCTGGCGGTGAACTTCGGCGTAAGCTACCTTGACCAGTTGTTCGGCGACATATTCCGCCCGTTCTTCGGCAACCCGGGCGCTCCTCGCACGCAGGTCGGGTTGACGCAGCTTGACGCCTTCCTGCTTGCGCCCTTCTTCGGGATAGACGTTCCCGGTACCTCGCCCAACCTGCTCTACTCGTTCAACGAGTTCAACAGGGGCAATCTCGTGACGGTCTCTCCCAACGATGTCCGTTACATATTCAACGGGCCGGGCGCCGCCGTTCGCTTCGGCACGCCGTTCGGCAACGTGCCGCGTAACTACGAGAAGGGGCCGCGACTCAACCAGTTGAACCTTGGCATATTCAAGAACACGAGGATCAACGAGCGGGTCACGGTTCAGTTCAGGACCGAGCTGTTTAACGCCCTGAACCATCCGAATCCCGGATACGGGCTGCTCGGCGCCGAGGCTGTCACCTTCCCGGATAATTTCGTCGAGGACGCGGGGGTTGAAGGGACTGCGTTCGGCGACTTTACCGATATGACGCTCAGCCGTCGTTTGATCCAGTTCGGCTTGCGAATAATCTTCTGATCGGGTCGCAACCCGGAAAAAGTGAGGGGAGAGGTTTCGGCCTCTCCCCTTTTTGCTTATCCGTTTTTCGCTAGCTTTCAATCGACGACGATAAAGTCCATATTGCGGACCACAGTCTGCGAGCTCTTATCCGCAAGCGGGTCCGTAACGGTAAGCGTGAGCGTGTAGCGGCCCGGACTGACGCGGCCAAGCCCGAGCTGCCCGATCTTGATGAACTGCTCGCCGCGCTCGCCTGCGGCTTCTACGGGCTCCTCCGCCTGTTTGAATATGACCCGGCGGTTCTGGCTTATGGCTAGCTGGCAACGCAACCGGGGCGCTCCGTCTTTTAGCTTCGCGTTATAGACCATCAGCGCATATCTCAGATCGTGATTGCGCGATATTCGCCGGTCGGCCCCGAGAGGCACGGGGTTGGTCGCTTTCGTATCGTTTGCCGGCACCGCCCCGATCAGCAGGCTGCTTGCCGAAAGCCTGCCTTTAGAAAGGTCGGGAACCTCAAGGTAGCGCGTCGTAGTGCCAATACTTCCCGTCTTGTTGTCCCGCACGGCCAACCGTATCTGATATGCGCCCGCGGGCAGAGCAGTATTGGCCGAATAAGTGAGCCCGCCTTTGCTCACTCGGGCATATTCCTGTTCGGAGAGAGAGGCGTCTATGGTATCGCTGAATCCGCCGCGCAGTTTGCCCATCTCGTCAAAGACGAACCCGGCGATATCAAGTTTGGCGAGATGCTTGCCTTCGGCCTTCTCGAATTGCAGCTTTTTCGAATCGATGAGCAGGTGGATATCGATAGCCCCTTTAGCTGGCGGAAGCGCCTTGTAAAGCAACATCGCATCCATCTCAACATCCCTCCGAGCGAGCGGAGACTTTATGGCTTTAAGAAGCTGGTCCTGCTTGCTTGAGACCGAATCTGAACTTTTATCCTCGCGCGCCAGGTAGCCGCGACGGCTATAAACTTTCAGACCGGCTCGCTTGACCTTCACATCGACTTTGCGGAACTTGCCGTCGAACTTCGAGTCGGGCGGAGTGTAGGCCAGAAGGTAATAGCCGTCGCTGGCCTCGACTATTTTTTCCAGCCCCTCGTTTAAGCTATTGCGGTTCATCACGGCGATTCCGCCCGTGTTCGTGGCAAGCGCCTTTAGACCAAGCTGTTCCTCCAGGATGTTGTTATTGCCGAGCATGCTCTCGTCGGGACCGCGGCCAAATCCTGGCCTCGAGTTGCCCCTCCCAGTCCGGAACCCGCCGGCAGCAGTCGGGATCATGCTCTTGGCGGGAGTGTCGCTAAAACGGGCAACGCCCGTCTGCCCCGACAACCCCTGCAGGTCCATCGTGTGTATCGCAACCCCTGCTCGTGTGGCCTTGTCGGACAACTGGTTGACGAAATGGGATACGTCTCCTACAGCCGTGCCCGCCTGTACGTCGAGAAGAGGCAGCCCGCCCGATACGAGCACGAGCGATTTACGGCCGGGCAGCTCTCTCATGCTGTCGATGACAAAGCTTGCTGTGCCCAGGCTCATGTAGGCCCTCAGCATCTTGTTGATATCGCCGGTGACGGTATCGCCTTCATTAACGTCCGCCCCTTCTTCCGAAATCCCTGCTACATCGCCTACAGCATCGTTTAGCGGCTGAGCCCTCTGGCCCGATGGGTCGGGCGCAGGATCGCTGAACGTGTTGAGACGATGAGAGGACGGGTTGAGCGAAATGATGGCGCGAGAGAGCATGTCCTTGCTCGTCGTAAACTGCTGGAGCAGACCTCTGCCCCCCACAGTGCGCACGATAGCTACCAGGTCGGTCGGCTCCATATGCTTTTCGACAAAGACGCCGAGCATCTGGCGCACATAATAGAGGTCTTCATTGCGGATCGTAAGGTCATCGATGACGAAAGCGATGATGCGCCGCACATCGGCTTCGCCGGGGCCCTGCGGCGGGAGCGGCGCTTCTTCCGGCTTCGGGGCTTCGCCTTTCAGCCGCATCTGTTTGACCTTGCCGACGTATTCGAAGAAGACTATCTGCTGCTTTTTGCCGCCCTCGAAAAGCTCAAAATCGTCCGCGGTCAGCCCGCTCACTATGCGGCCGCTCCTGTCGGTCACGACCACGTCCCACTGGACCAGTTCCGTGCTGATTCGTATAGGTATATCGTCACCCGGCTTTTGCGGTCTATTCTGCGGGAGCGCAGTGCCCGACAGGACCCATATCGCCAGTAGAAGCGCGGTCTTCTTTCGCATGTTTGCCTCCGTCTTTAGCGGAAACTCGGTGTTTGTCTAAGCGTCTGGTTGGGCGCCTATTATAAATAATTTCCTCACCCTGGAAAATACCGGATTCAACATATTGACGGAATAATCCTCCTGGCCGCTGGGTAGAGGCTGACAAATGACGTGCCTGCCGTCGCGATCATTTCCAATTTTTCGTAAATACTTCCAGAAACATGGAAAGTTCTCGGCGCAGCCCCAGCCCGATAATAAACTGAAACTCTTTTTATGCTATAAGTTAAGCCAAACACCCAATCGCGGTATTGGGATTGCTTAGATTAAGAGCGCACATCCTTAGAATCTCTACCATTCTGTTCTGAACTTGGGGTGAGGTCGCTGCTCGGGCACGGTGGCGACCTCCAATTTTATTTATGGGGACTCTTCCTGTTTGCGCCTCGCCACTCCATCTTTTTCCCTGAAGTGCGGCCCGGCTCGCTTCAAACCTGAAAAGCTCGATGATAGAGAATAGAATTTGCGATCTTTTTGTGGTAGCTTAACGGTTTCAACAGCGACCTGAAGGCTGTTGTAACTGCCGCGTAGTAGTGGACCTCTTTGTATTACGCTCAACAAAAGGATGAGCTGAATAAACCCGAGCGACTTGCTGAGCCACAAAGGTGTGATGACACAAGGCGCGTTACGAATACTCCTGATTCAGGATAATCCTGATGACCGCGCTCTGATACTGCGCGAATTGAGGCAAGCCTTTCAGAACCTCAACGCTCAGGAGATTGCTGCCGCAAGAGAGTTTGAAGAAGCGCTCGAATCGGGCGAGTTCGACTTGGTCATTACCGACTATAAGCTCGGCTGGTCGGACGGGCTTGATATTTTGCGCAGGACCAGGGCGCGCTTCCCCGATAAGCCTGTGATTGTGTTCACGGCCGCGGGCAGTCAGGAGATTGCCGTAGAGGCGATGAAGTCGGGGCTCGACGATTATATCGTCAAGACGCCTCGGAATCTGGCGCGTCTGTCCGTGGCGGTAAGGGATGCGCTGGCTAACACCAACCGGCGCGGCGCGGTAAGTGAGATCGAAGAAGAGCGGAACCGATTCCTGAAACGCGAGCAGGAGGTCCGCGCTCATCTCGCAGCAATCGTTGAATCTTCGGACGACGCTATTCTCAGCAAGACCCTCGACGGAATCATCACAAGCTGGAACGAAGCTGCAACACGGCTTTACGGCTACACCGCAGAAGAGGTCATAGGACAGCCCGTCTCCATGCTTATGCCCCCCGAACAGGCCGACGACTTCCCGCAGATAATGCAGCGGCTCAAACGTGGAGAGAGGATAGACCACTATGAAACGGTGCGAGTCGCAAAAGACGGAAAGAGGATCAATATCTCTTTGACCGTCTCTCCTGTCAGAGACTCTTCGGGTCATCTGATCGGCGCTTCAGCGGTTGCCCGCAACATCACCGAGCAGAAGCGGGCTGAGGCAGAGCGGCAGGAGTTACTCCTGCGTGAGCAGGTCGCGCGAAAAGAGGCTGAGCAGGCTCAGAAGCTGAGCCAGGAATTGCTGGCCCGCGAACAGGCCGCGCTTGCTCAGGCCGAGCAGGCGCTCGGCCTACAGCGTACGATCGAAGCCCGCTTGATGCTGCTCGCTGAGGCGTCGGCAACGCTATTAAGCTCGCTCAGGCTCGACACGGTGCTGTCGGGTATTCTTGAGCTCGCGGGCCGACTTGCCGCTTGCGACGCCCTGGCCATCTGGCGTTTTAAGCAATCTCCCAGCCGATGGGAGGCCGTCTCCGTCGTGGGCCTGCCCGAGTCCTATCAGAAGAAGTGGATAGAGGTGACGAGCGATACGCCCTCCTTAACGGATGCGCCCATCGTCGTCGAAGACGTCGAAGCGGAGTCGCTGCTCGCCACCAGACACGATATGCTGCGCCAGGAGGGCATCCGTTCATTGCTCGCCGTCCCGCTCAGAATCCACGGGGAAATCTCCGGCACGATCACCTTTTATTATAAGAGGCCCGAAAAATTCAGCGACGCCGACATAAAGGTCCTCTCTGCTCTGGCCAATCTCGCCGCCTCGGCGATCACGACGGCTGAGCTTTACGAAGAGCAAAGCCGTTTGAGGGAAGAGGCGCAGAGGGCGCAGGCGCGTTCCAGCTTTCTATCCGAGGCCAGCGAGATACTCGCCTCATCTCTCGATTACGAAGCCACGCTCAAGAATGTGGCGAGGCTCGCAGTGCCATATTTTGCCGACTGGTGCGTGATCGATCTGCTGGGGGCCGACCAGTATATCAACCGGCTGGTCGCCGCTCACTCGGACCCTGCGAGCGAAAGCCTTTTGCACGAGGTTCAAAAGCGTTACCCCTATGACCCGAATGAATCGAGCGGCGTGGCAAACGTGTTGCGCACCGGCCAGTCGGAGCTCTATTCAGATATAACCGACGACCTGTTAGATTCCGTCGCGCGCAATCAGGAGCACCTCTACCTGTTGCGCCAATTCAGACTGAGGTCGGCTATGTGTGTGCCGATGCTTGCGCGGGACCGCACTATCGGAGCCATCACGTTTGCTTCATCGAAAGAAGGGCGCCGGTATGACAGTTCGGACCTGCAACTGGCCGAAGACCTGGCCCGCCGAGCGGCACTGGCAGTAGACAACGCGCGGCTCTACAGGCAGGCTCAACAGGCGCGGACTGAGGCCGAAGTGGCGAGCCGCGTCAAAGATGAGTTTTTGGCCACGATCTCTCACGAGCTTCGCACGCCCTTGAACGCGATTCTCGGCTGGGTCGGGGTGATGCGCAGGGACAGCCTGGACAAGGAGACCCTGGTCCGCGCGATCGAGATAATCGAGCGCAATGCAAGATCTCAGTCACAGCTCATAGAAGACCTTCTGGATGTCTCACGCATCATCACAGGCAAGCTCCGTCTCGATGTTCGTCCGGTCGAGCTAAGGCCGATTGTTGAGGCTGCTGTCGATGTAATGAGGCCCAGCGCTGATGCCAAGGGTCTGCAGCTTCAGGTCGTGCTCGATTCGAAGCCCGGTCTGGTCTCGGGCGATCCTAACCGGCTGCAACAGGTCATATGGAACCTGCTGTCGAATGCAGTGAAGTTCACCCCTAAAGGAGGGAAGGTGCAGGTCAGGCTGGAGCGCATCAACTCCCACGTGGAGATTACTGTAAGCGACACCGGCCAGGGAATAAGCGCGGAATTTCTCCCCTATGTCTTCGACCGGTTTCGGCAGGCCGATAGCTCCTATACGAGACGGTACGGCGGGCTCGGCCTGGGGCTGGCAATCGTGCGGCACCTGGTCGATCTGCACGGGGGCGCGGTAGAAGTACACAGTCCGGGCGAGGGACAGGGGGCCACCTTTAAGGTGAAACTCCCGCTTATGATCGCGCACGGGATAAGCCCCGCGCAATCTCAGGCTCTGGAGAGCGAGCAGGCGACGAGGGCAGACGCAACCGAGCTTGAGTGCCCGCCGAGTCTTGAGGGGTTGAATGTGCTCGTCGTCGAGGATGACCCCGACTCGCGCGAGATGGTCAAGCTGCTGCTCGAAGACTGCGGGGCGAAGGTGAAGGCTGCCGGGTCGGCGGCAGAAGCATTCGCGACGATTCAGGAGTCGGAGCCGGACCTGCTGTTGAGCGACATAGAGATGCCCGAAGAAGACGGCTATTCGCTGATCCGCAGGGTGCGGTCGCTCGCCCCGGACCAGGGCGGGCGCGTCACGGCTATCGCGCTGACCGCGCACGCAAGGCTTGAAGATCGATTGCGGGCGCTTGCGGCAGGCTATCAGGCGCACGTGACCAAGCCCGTAAGCGCCGACGAGCTGCTTATCGTGATTGCGAGCATAATGGGGCGGACCGGGAGAAGGTCCGCCCCTTAAAGAATCTCAAATCCCGGTTTTCAAATCTCAGATTCGAGACTGCGCCCTGGGCTTCAGGTAAGTGTCGAACCATTCGAGCACCGTGTCGTACCAGAGCTCGGAGTTCTGCGGCTTGAGTATCCAGTGCCCTTCGTCGGGATAGACGAGCAGCTTCGACTCCACCCCCTGTCGCTGCAAGGCGGTGAAGATTTGTAGCCCTTCCGTATAAGGCACGCGATAATCGAGCTCTCCGTGAATGACCAGCATCGGCGTCTTGAAGTTCTTCACGTGCATATGAGGCGACCACTTCGTGTACATATCCGGGTTGGTCCAGGGAGTGCCTTTGAACTCCCACTCCGGGAACCACAGCTCTTCGGTCGCGCCGTACATGCTCATCAGGTTGAATAGCCCGGCGTGTGACACGAGGGTCTTGAACCGAACGCGCGAGTCGTCGTTATGACCTTCGATCCAGTTCACCATGTACCCGCCGTAGCTTCCACCCGCCGCCCCCACGCGCTCTCGGTCTATGAAAGGCATCGAGGCGACGTAGGCCACTCCGTTCATTATGTCCGTGTAGACTTTGCCCGCCCAGTCGCCTGAAATCTCGTCGACGAACTTCTGCCCGTACCCGGTCGAGCCTCGCGGATTCGGCGCAAAGACCACATAACCTGCCGAGGCGAAGACCTGCGGGTTCCAGCGATAGCTCCATGCGTCGTTCCACGCGCCTTGCGGGCCTCCGTGTATCAGAACTATGAGCGGCCACTTTCTCGACGGCGTGAAGTTCGCGGGCTTTACGACAAACCCGTGTGCCTTCGCGCCTGCCGCTCCGTCCCAGGTCACGTCTTCGGCGGGCTTCATATTGAAATCGGCGAGCAGCGCTTCGTTGGTCCTCGTTACCTGGGCCATCTGGCTGCCGTCCGCGCTGGCTCGGAAAATCTCTATGGGCCGGGTGAGACTGTGGCGGGTAAAGATTATGGTCTTGCCGTCCCGGCTCACCTGCACATCGTCATTCGAGCCTTCGCCGATGAGCTTGCGAACCGCCCCGCCGCTTGCCGCAACCGTATAGATCGCCTGTCGGCCGCGTTCGAGCGCCGTCAAAAACAGCTTCTGGCCGTCGGGCGAGAAAGCGAAGCTCTCGACCGAAGAATCGAGGCCCTCCGTTATAGAATGCGACTGTCCCGTCCTGCGGTCGTAAAGCATAAGCCGCCAGCGGTCGGATTCGAATCCGGCTTTCGATTGCGCGCGGTAGGCGATATAGCGACCGTCCGGTGAGTATTGCGGCGACAGGTCGTTCGCCGGGTTATTTCCGGTGATGCGGCGCGGCTCGCCGCCCGCTACCGCGACGGTGAATATGTCGCCGTTGGTCGATCTCGATTCGTCCTTGTCTGTGTTGCGGGCGAATGCCATCTCTTTTCCGTCGGGCGAGAACGCATAATCGGGAGGGCCGCCGAGGCTGAAGGGCGGCGCGTCATGATCGCCAGGAGTCATATCGCGCGCCTCGCCTCCCGCCGACGGCACTACGAAGACATGCGTTCGCTTGCCGTCTCTCCATGCGCTCCAGTGGCGATAGAGGAGCCGGTCCGCGATCTTCGCCTTCACCTTGCTTTCAGCCGCTTTCTCTTCGCGCTGCCGATTGCAATCGTCGGTCGTGCATTCGGGATAGACTTCGGATGTGAAGGCTATCGAGCTGCCGTCGGGCGACCAGACCGGGCCGTCGGCCCCCGTCGAGATACTGGTGATCTTCTTTAGCGGGCCGGTCGCCGTCTCGCCCATCTCAAGGGTCCATATCTGAGGCGCCCCCTCGCGCGCCGAGATGAAGGCCAGCCGCTTGCCGTCGGGGGACCAGCGCGGAGAGCTCGACGATACTTTTTCGTTCGTGATCTGGCGAGCGTCTCCCCCTTCGGTCGAAATCAGATAAATCTGGGTCGTGCGGCGGTTGGCCGCCTTGTCGGTATCGGTGATTGTATAGGCTATCCAGCGGCCATCGGGCGATAGCTGCGGGTCGGAAACTCGGCGGACCTGTATCAGATCATCGATGGTAAAGGGTTTGTATTCTTGCGGCTGCTGCTTTGCCGCGCCCGTCGACAGCGCGAGCGCGATAACGGCAATCAGACTGAAAAGACGCTTCATAAAACCTCCAAAAACAGTCTGGCGAGTCTGGCGAGTCGCGAGTCTGGCGAGTCGCTTTAGAGACAGACATCGCTCAAACCAGATAATGCAAAATAATCAGCAC
>DASTET010000133.1:0-3721 GCA_035709445.1 Blastocatellia bacterium
AGAGGGATCAGGGCTTGCCGCTGCATCTATGGAGATGAATCGCGAGTCTTCTACCGTCAGCCTCGAAAGCACGAACTGTCTCACGAGGCGAACTTCAGCGGGCGAATCTATCAGCGTGAATATATCTATCAGAAGCTGGCACAGCTCATCGTTGGAGATTATCACCTGCGTGCCGCTCCCTCGCCCGGTGCGTCGCGTATCGCGCTTGCGGAACGCGACGTTCTTGACCAGCTCGGCGACCTCCTGCTCGCGCTTCATCGGCTTTTCGGGACCCCACGATCTGAGCCCGTATACCTGTGAAACCAGCTTGTTATTTGCGCGGGCCCATCTGAGACGGTTGGTCCCGTTCGAGGACCAGTAGGCCCGGTCGTACCGCTGAAACTCGGCCCTGGTCTGAAGCAGTATGCTGGTGCGGCGGGCCAGCCGGTAAGATTCGGGACACTGCTCGCGCAAGATGCTCGATACGAGGTTGGGAATCTCTATGCGTTGAAGCTCCTGTTCTATATTCTCGTCTTTGTATCCTGCATCGAGATAATACTGCCATCGGTCCTTTACATAGAGCCTAAGAAAAAGGTCCTGAGTCAGGTCGCTATATATATCTTTGAGCCTGTCATAAGAGAACTTGCTTGAGAAGTATAGATTCATAACTGCCGAATGTTTTGATATAAGCTCGAACAGTTTCGCCCATACCTCTGCGGCGTTCCCACTTGAAAGCGCCGAAACCCATCCTCTATCTTGTTGCCTCACGTACATCTCCCACTTGTGTATGATTTAGAGCTGGAAATCTGCTCATATGCTCAAGCTAGTCCGACGATGCCCCATAAAAACCAGGAATTTATGTATGCAACTTAAGTTCCCGCACCCGATTTGTCCAATCCACATTTTTGGAATTTTTTATGCGTTCAACAGAGATTCGCATGGCTCTAAATATAATCTTACAGGTTAGTATCGTTTGAAGCGGGCTGACGCTTATGCCTGTTGAGCTTTACTCTGTTGTTACGGCTGTGCCTGCGCTGGCGAAAGCCGGTGCCGAGATTCTTCAGATAGACCCAGCCCAGTTGCGCGTAGGTCTTCTTGTTGGTGCGCTCTTCGATCCAGGCGGCCACCTTCGGCCCGGTCCAGATTCCGCCGTCGGGCGGCGGCTGTTTCAGCGTCTCGCGCAGCTCCTCAAGCTGTTCGATATTAAGCCTTGATTTCGCGCCGCCTGGATTATTTCGATGCCCGTCGATAATGCTCTCAGGCCCCTTCTCGTTATAAGAGCTGGCTATGCGACGAACCCAGCTCGGCTGCAACCCGGTCAGACGGCCCGCCTCCTGAGTTGTAAACCCCTGGGAGATCAGCCACAGCGCGTGCCAGCGGCGAGCCTCCTTCGGGTCTTTGCAGAGGCGGTAACGGTTCTTCAGTTCTGCTTCGCTCAGATGGTCTTTCAAGACGATTCTTGGTCTAGGCATACGCTACTTGCTTAACAGATTTCGTGCCAGACTTCTTATTTGTCGGTAGTATGGTCGACGCGGCTCAGATGAAGAAAGTAAAAGACTAAGAATAAAGATCGGGCGAGAGGGGGCAAGATTTAAGAACAGGGGCAGTTTTATAACTGCATAATTGAGACATCGACAGGTCAGTTATGAGAGTTTTCCGGGACGGCAAACTCTTTTTCGAGCGGGGCCGTCCAGGTCCCGAAATCATTCGGCTCGACTGTCCCCACATCGGTCGGCGCTATATCGAGCCTCTCTAACACATTCTCGATGACATCGCGTGAGATCGTCTCCCGGCCATCGGCGTACCCTTCGAGCAGGGCGTTATCGCAGATATTATTTATCACGCGCGGTATCCCCCCCGATGCCTGGCCTATAAGCTCGACCGCTTGCGAATCGAACAGGTCGACTCTCTCTGCTCCGGCCGTCTTCAGCCGGAAACGGATATACTTCGGGACTTCAAAAAGGGCCAGAGGCTTGATCGAGCATCTGAGCGAGATTCGCTGTTTGAGCTGTCTGAGGTTAGGCTGGTTCAGCTTCTCTCTAAGCTCAGGCTGGCCGCAGAGGATGATCTGAATCAGCTTCTCTGTGTTGGTTTCGAGGTTGGCCAGCAGCCGTATCTCTTCGAGCACGGCTGTCGTCAGCCCGTGCGCTTCATCGGCTATGAGAACGGTCCGCATCCCCTTTGAATGGCGGGCCGCAAGCGAACGGGCCAGCGTCGAAAGTATCTCGGGCTTTGAGGCCGAGGGCGAAAGCCCCAACTGAAGGCTTGTGCATAGTACCTCGAAGAACTCGGGCACCGTCAGCGAGGGATTCAGAATATAGACCGAAGCTATCTTATGGCCGAGCTGCTGCATCATCGAGCGCAACGTGGTAGTCTTGCCGGTCCCGACCTCGCCCGTCACCATCACAATCCCTTTATAGTGAGTGATGCCGTATTTCAGGTTCGATATCACTTCAAGATAGCTCTCCGTCTTGAAGATATACTTCGGGTTTGGCGTCAGCCCGAAGGGCAATTCTCTTAGCCCGTAGAATTCCGTGTACATCGGGATCAGTCTCCTTCTGAAATCAGAACCAGCGCCTCTTAGCCCGGTACCTCCTCGGTTTCGGCTTCGAGCGGCGAACCGATTTTCTCACCTGTGCTTTGCGAACGCGAGGCGCTGCGGGCGCCGCGCTCTGTGAGGCGGCGGGCGTATCTGCTTGCCCGGCGGGCGGCGCTCCGTCCTGCGGCCCCGGCGCAGGAGGCTCGCTTTGAGGGCTGCTGCCAGCGGGCTCGCCCTCTGTTTCGGCAGCGGCAGCCGGTTGAGTCGAGTCGGGGCTCGGCTGAAAATTCTGGGCCGGCGCGCTCTCAGCCATATTGAAACGAAAGATATTCGGGAGGTAATTAGAGCGAGCCAGCGCGATGACCCCGGCTACAAGGGGTATGGCGGCAATGATAAACAGTGTGCGCCAGCGCGAGCGCGGTCTGGCGGGCGAAGTCCGAGCGGATGCCTCCTTTAAGAGAGGGACGCTCGCAGTCGAGACCGCTTCGGGCGAAGACGCTGTTTCGTAAAACTGCTGCACCGGGTGATCGATTACAGATATGACCGGCGATTCGTAATGCATTCGGTTTTCGGGCTCGCCGGGCGGGGCTTCAGCCTGATCGGGCTCAGGCATCGCTTCTTCTTCAGCCACGGCAGCCTCTTGATATATCCCCGCCTCAGAGACCGTCTCTTCTTCGACCTTACCTGCGGTTTTATCGACGGCTTCATCGACGGCCTTATGGCCGTCGGCCTTATGGCCCTGTTCCGCTTCAGGCGCAGCTTCGACCTGCTGCTCGTAGCCGACCACCTGCGGTTCGACAGGCGCGGGGCTTTCGATTCTCCGGGCCGTGGCGGCGGGCCGCGCTGCTACGGCCGGGCTTATATCGTATATCCTCCTCAGTATCGAGATGAGCGCCGCGCCGTCTCGGAACCTGCCGGAGGGTCTTTTATCGAGCAGCTTCAGCGTTATTTCCGACAGCGGCTGCGATACGCCGGGAGAGAAAATATAAGGAGGCAGGGGCGTTTGCGTTATATGCTTGCGCTTTATGACTTCAGAGTTTGCGGCGTTAAAGGGCAATCGGTCCGTGAGCATCTCGAACAGAACGATGCCGAGAGAATAGAGATCGCTTTGATGACTGAGCCTGTCGCCTCTCGCCTGCTCGGGGCTGATATATCGCGCGGGCATACGTCGAGACCGCTCCCCGTGCGCCCAGTCCAGCTCCT
>DASTET010000134.1:0-5826 GCA_035709445.1 Blastocatellia bacterium
TTAAGCTCAACCTTTGTCCCAAGCTCCTCAGACCCGCGAAGCCTGATCGAGACGTTCGCGTCACAACGGAGGTTGCCTTCCTCCATGTTCCCCTCGCACACGCCTATGTATTGCAGCGTCCTGCGCAGGTATTGCACATAATCGAAGGCTTCCCAGGATGAGCGGAAATCGGGCTCGGATACTATTTCGACCAGCGGCACGCCGCTCCGGTTGAGATCGACATAGGACTTCGTTGCGGATTCCGGCAGCCCCTCGTGAAGCGACTTGCCAGCGTCCTCTTCGATATGAAGACGACGAATAGAGAATCGCTTAACGGTCCACCCGGTCGATTGCCCCGACTCGTTCCGCTCGGATGTAGGTATCTCGACCCAGCCGTGCTCGGAGAAAGGGCGGTCAAACTGAGATATCTGATACCCCTTAGGAAGGTCGGGATAGAAATAATTCTTGCGCGAAAAGATCGATTCGGTATTGACCTTCAGGTTGAGGGCGACAGCCGCGCGGGCAGCCATCTCGACCGCCTTCCGGTTGAGCACGGGCAGCGCGCCGGGCAAACCGAGACATACCGGGCACGTATTCGAATTCGGCTCGTCGCCGAACCGAGTCGAGCAGCCGCAGAATATCTTCGACTCGGTTCCGAGCTGGGCGTGTATCTCTAGCCCTATGACCGCTTCGTATTTCTCTCTCATAAGAGTTGCGATAAGCGGCGGGATAGGGCAGTCCGCCCGCCCGTCGCCTGTTTCTCAAACACAGTTTTCATTTATAGACCGGGGACCAACCCCTCCGGCGAATTAAACCTGAGTATAGCATCCCGTCATAAAAAGCCGGAAGTCACTGCCCGCTCGTCACGGGCCACTTATCGCCGATCTTTTTCAGACGGCGGCGGGCGAGGCGGTTCATTGTTATACGCGCGCGGGGCGCTACGGCCCTGATCTCGACAAAGAGCTGGCGCAGGCGAGAGGTCTGTTGCAAGGCAGCGTGCATGTCGCGAACCCTCATCGGCCCCGTAACCATCAGGTCTACGTTCGATATGCTTATCTCAGAGAAGTTCCCCTTTACACGCAGGCTCGCTCCGGCAACTACGGTCGCGGCTATCTCGATCTCTTTTACTCCGGGCCAGGGGATGAACTGAAACTCACGCCCGTCGCGCTTCTCTCTGATCCCTTCCGCGCCTATTTCGACCGACTGTCGGCCCTCGCGCGCGAATACCCAGAGTATCGCCAGGTATCCCGCCCATAGAGTTGCGATCGTAAGTACAACAAACCCCAGAGCGACAAGTCCCGCAAGCCAGCTATCGAACAGCTCTACCCCGGCGTACGCGAAGACGGCCCCGGCTGCCGCGTACAAAACGGTCATAATCACGACCAGCCTCTGATAAGCCTTCGCGTAAAAATAGCTCCCCCGGCGTTGAATCACTACCTGTTCCACAATTCCTCGCATCTGACCGATCACCGTCCATTATAGCAGGAATAGAATGGGCGGCGGGGCCGAGGCCTGACAACGATTCAGGCTCTCTGTTATTATGGCTGGTTGCCTCTGGGGCAATCAGGAGGACAGGTGAAAGTCAGACAGGATATTCGCAATATTGCAATCATAGCGCACGTCGATCACGGAAAGACGACCCTCGTCGATAGCATGTTGAAACAGTCCGGGCTTTTCCGGGCTAATGAAGCCGTGGTCGAGCGGATGATGGATTCTATGGACCTTGAGCGCGAGCGCGGCATAACCATCATGGCCAAGAATGCATCGGTTCGCTATCAGGCGGTAAAGATCAACATAGTCGATACGCCGGGACACTCCGATTTCGGAGGCGAGGTCGAGCGCGTGCTCAAGATGGTCGACGGCGTTATGCTCTTAGTCGACGCGAGCGAAGGGCCGCTGCCGCAAACACGCTACGTCCTCTCGAAGGCGCTTGCGCAAAAGCTCCCCGCCATCGTCGTAATAAACAAGATCGACCGCCAGGATGCGCGCAGCGAAGAAGTGGTCAGCGAAGTCTTCGATCTCTTCATAGACCTCGACGCAACAGACGATCAGGTCGACTTCCCTGTCATTTACACTGTAGCGCGCGACGGGATCGCAAAGACAGGTCTCGACGAGGAGAGCCACGACCTGAGACCGCTGTTCGATCAATTGCTCCGCACGATCCCTCCTCCGCCCGCCCCCTCGGATGCCGTGCTTCAGCTTCTGGTGGCCAATATCGATTACAACGATTATGTGGGACGGCTAGCCATAGGCAGAATATTTTCGGGCGCGGTCGCAGTCGGAGATCAGGTGTCGATATGCAAGCTCGATGGCTCCATCGAGAAGACCCGCGTGACAAAGCTCTACAGCTTCGAAGGGCTCAAACAGTCTCCAATAGAGAGGGCCGAAGCAGGCGAGATAGTCGCCCTCGCCGGCATAGAAGATATACAGATCGGCGAGACCATCTCGTCTGCCGACGAGCCGAGCCCGCTCCCAAGAATAACCGTCGACGAACCGACTATCGCAATGGTCTTCGGGGTCAACACATCCCTGTTCGCAGGGCGCGAGGGGAGGTTCGTAACGTCTCGCAAGATTCGCGAGCGGCTCGATAAAGAGACCCTCTCGAACGTCGCCATACGCGTCGAAGATACCGATTCGATGGACAGCTTCAAGGTGTCGGGCCGGGGCGAGCTACAGCTCGCAATCCTTATAGAGATGATGCGTCGAGAAGGCTACGAGCTACAGGTCTCCAAGCCTGAAGTGATCACCCGCCACGAAGAGGGTCGAAGACTTGAGCCGGTCGAGCTTGCAGTCATCGATTGTCCCGAGACCTTTATCGGTGTGGTTACCGAGGCGCTTGGCCGTCGCCGCGGTCGCATGACGAAGATGGTCAATCACGGCACGGGCCGGGTGAGAATGGAGTTCGAAGTCCCCTCTCGCGGTCTGATCGGCTTCAGGAGCGAGTTTTTGACCGATACCAAAGGCACAGGTCTTATAAACACGATTTTTCTGAAATGGGACGAATGGCAGGGGGCGATCTCTCAGCGCATAACAGGCGCGCTCGTGGCCGACCGGGGAGGCCAGGCCACAACCTACGCGCTTTATAACCTTCAGGAGCGAGGCGAGCTTTTCGTGAGACCCGGAACCGAAGTCTATGAAGGCATGATCGTCGGCGAAAACGCGCGCGACGTCGATTTGGACGTGAATGTAGTAAAAGAGAAGAAGCTGACCAATATGCGCGCATCGACGGCCGACGAGGCGATGCGGCTTGTTCCCTTCCGCGAGCTCTCGCTCGAACAGGCCCTCGAATTCATCCGCGAAGACGAGCTTGTGGAGGTCACACCTAAATCGATTCGAATGCGAAAGAAGGTTCTGGCCGCAAATCAGCGGCCCAAAGGCCGGCTAGAAGTCTAGCGAGTCTAGCGAGTAAGGAACAGTCTAGCGAGTCTGGCGAGTCTGGCGAGTTCCGCACTTGACGATGCCGACCGCTTTGCATTATCTGATTCGAGCGAGGTCTGTAATTAAAGAGATGCGCCAGACGCACCAGACTAAAAGAAAGGGGCTCTCGAATGTCGCTACATGATGAATTTGCTTTCATGGATGGAATGGCTATGGCCGAGCTTGTCAGGCAGAAAGAGATCACTGCCTCCGAGCTTGTGGAAGCCGCAATAGACCGCATCGAGCTTATCAACCCTACAATCAATGCGGTTGTAACGCCTATGTATGATTTAGCTCGAAAGCGGGCCGCAGACCCGACTGGCGCGAGCCCGCTTTCAGGCGTGCCTATGGTGCTCAAGGACCTGCTTGCCGCGTACAAGGGTGTGCGGATGACTGCCGGTTCGGCATTCATGCGCGACTTCGTGCCCGACCACGACAGCACGCTGGTTTCGAGGCTCAAGAGCGCGGGGCTGATCATCGTCGGCAAGACAAACACACCTGAGTTTGGAATCATCCCGACAACCGAGCCCGCGTTGTTTGGCGCGAGCCGAAACCCCTGGGATACATCCAGGATCACAGGCGGGTCGAGCGGCGGGTCAGCAGCAGCCGTGGCTGCCGGGATAGTACCCATCGGCCATGCCAATGATGGGGGCGGGTCTATAAGGATTCCTGCCTCCTGCTGCGGCGTGTTCGGTCTCAAGCCGACGCGGGCGCGCAACCCGCTAGGTCCGGATTTCGGGGATATGTTCACAGGGCTGGTTGCAGAGCACGCGGTCACCCGCTCCGTCCGCGACAGCGCGGCATTGCTCGACATCACATCGGGCGAAGAGATAGGCGATCCTTACTCTGCCCCACCGCCCGCCCGCCCGTTTTTGCAGGAAGTAGGCGCAGACCCCGGCAGGCTTCGAATTGCATTTACGACGGCTTCGCATACAGGCGTCCCGGTCCACGAGGATTGCGTCAAAGCCGTTCTCGACGCGGCGAAACTCTGCGCCGACCTCGGGCACATAGTCGAAGAAGCCTTGCCCCCCATCGATGGCGAAGCACTCACCCGGATGTTTATGGTCATATGGTCTGCCGGGCTCGTGTGGACCATCGACGGGTATGCATACGTAACAGGCCGCAAGCCCTCGGCGGAGGAGTTCGAGCCGACGACCTGGGTGCTTTATGAGATGGGACAGAAGCACTCGGCCTCGAACTACCTGCTGGCTGTCCAGCAAATCCAGAGGCTATCCCGCCTGATCGCGCATTTCTTCGTCGATTATGATATATGGCTGACTCCGACGCTTGCGCAGCCGCCTCTGCCGCTCGGATCATTCGTGGCGAAGCCCGATGACCCGTTGAATGGCATGCGGGTGGCCACGCAGTTCGTCCCCTTTACCCCTATCTGCAACGCGACCGGACAGCCCGCCATGTCGGTCCCGCTCTACTGGAACGGTGCAGGGTTGCCGATAGGCACCCATTTCGTAGGAAGGTTCGGAGACGAGGCGACGCTTTTCAGGCTCGCGGCTCAGCTCGAAGCAGCCCGGCCCTGGACAAATCGTCGCCCTGCGATTTAAAGCTGGAGAGGATATACAGGATTAACAAGAAGGTTAAATGTCCTGTAAATCCTGTCCATCATCTTTGTGGTTTTATTTTGGCTGATAGACCGGGGATTTCGCTGTCGCGGGCTGACCCTTCAAATCTTCACCGCGCACTCCGCTGAGGTCCGCATAAAAAGAGATGCGCCCGGTCTTGCCATAAAGGGTCGGGACTGCGACTACGAAGAAAGCCCGCTGGTCCTGGCTGACCGTGAGCGTGAACCTGTAACCGCTCGATTGAGGGTCTTCTATTTCCTTCGGGACGCCGCCAAGTCTTATAAGCTCTTCGAGGCTTGCAAAACGTCCTTCAAACTTTCTCGAATAGATCAACTGGGCCCCGATGACTCGCCCCAGCATCTCATTCGCCTCGGATTCATTTACCGACATGCGTGTGTTGAAGAAGAACTGACGGCCCTGCGACCGGACTATGTCCAGATCGGCTTTTTCTCCGACGAGCCAGTCGCCATCTACACGCACGAGCCCCACCTGTTGAGGCTGCTCTATGCCTTCGAACTTGAGAAAGACGACCGCCGTATCGCCGGTTATCTGCTCCCCGCGCGGCTCGATCTTGTCCGGGATCGTAGAGAAGGCGCGCGCGAAATCGGGCTCAAGCTCTTTTAGCTCGGCCTCTGTAAGCCCTTCGACCGCGCTTCTATAAATCGAGAGCCGGAACCCTTCGATGTATTTTTTCTGTTTAAGCTCCTGATAAAAGCCCATGACAGCATCAGTGGGCGAGCCGCCTTTTTTCTGACCATACGCGGCCGTAACAACCAATAGACCGGCGAGCAGGACTATAACGGTCTTTCTCATCATCTACTCCAATACTGAGAGCTTGCTTAATCAAAGAAGG
>DASTET010000135.1:0-4120 GCA_035709445.1 Blastocatellia bacterium
TATCGGGCCGCCAAGCTCGAGCATGCTTATCTCGGCGACCGCCTGTATCTGATCGGGCTCCTGCAACGGCCCGCTCAGGCGAATCGTGCCGGTCGCGCGACCGGTAATGTTCGAAAGCTGAGGATCGATCAGCCCGAGGTAAGGCCCCAGGTCAGTATCGGTGAACTCGATGGACGCGCTTACGGGATAATTCTTTCGGTCGCGCAGGTCGATAGTGGCCGCGATGGTCCTCGGCTGGTCGAGGACGTTGCCGGTGGCTTCTATTCTCAACTGCCCGTCTTCGGTGCGGGCGACGAGTTTGGCGTCGCCAAGCTCACGCCCGTTGAACCTGACATCCTTCCCCTGAATGGTCGCGTTAAGGTTTATGTCCGACCAGTCATCCCAGATGCCCTGACCCGTTACGGTCACATCGGCCTGTCCCGTTAGCTGCACATTTTCTGCCGCGGCCTGCGCAATCTGGTTAAGATCGATGTTTTTCCCCTCTGCGTTGAGCGAATATGCGTATGTGTCGAGGTTGAAAGTCCCCTGCCCGGCTATCTGGCTCTCGCCGATCTGCATTCGCAGGTCGTCGACGCTCAGGACGCTGTTGGCAATCTTCACATTGCCCGTGAACTCCGGGACCGATATCGACCTCGCGTCCTTTCCCTCTTCCTCAGCCGGGACGTTGAACTCGGCTGTGTTGAGCGAAATGTTTGCGGTCCCCTCGATAGTGCGCGGGCCGGGAAGCCCTCTCAGGTCTATGGTCCCGTTCACAACTCCGCGCCCGACGAAATCGCTGAAGCTCGGGACCGCCGCGCGCACTATGCTCGCGAGATCGAAGTTCTGAACGTTCGCCTTCAACGCGATATTGTTCTCGCCTTCAAGCGGGGCGCTGACAGCAAAATCGGCGCGTGAGCCGTCGGCCCGCACGATAGAGGCGTTCTCGACTCTAAGCAGTGAGGGCGAATAGGCTATGTCTCCCTCGAAAGAGCCAAAGGCGTCATCGTTCGTATTGATCGAGGCGAGCGACAGGTGCCCCGTGACGACGGGAGCCGACAGGCGGCCTTCGATCCGGCCTTTGAACTGGCCGGGGCCGCTCAACGCAACCCCGTACTGCTCCTGTACGTCTTCGGGTATGAATCCGAAGGCATCGATGACGCGCTGCACCTCGGCCATATCGGTCGAGTTAAAATCGACCGCGAGATTGGCCGCCCCGCTCGGCGCAACGGTTCCGGTTGCAGTTACGCGGCTCGCAGCCGATTCGATAAACGCCCGCTCTATGTTATAGCCGCGGCCCGTTGCTATGATGGCTACCTCACCTTTGGCAGGCGCAGGCTCGGCAGGAGATTCGGGCGGGGATATCCTTGCATCGAACCGGGCATCGATTCTTCCCGTGGCCGATTCGTAGTTCAATCCGGGGAATGCGAGTCGAGCCGAGCCGCTTGCGGTCCCTGTCACTTCTACCTGCTCGGCAGCCGCGAGGGTCGCCGCCTGATTGAGATCGACCGAGCTGAATTGAAGGTCGAGATTCGACGTGCCGCCGCCATATGCAATCGATGCGCTGCCGGAAACGGTCCCGCCGAGCGCGGAAGCCGTAAGCCCCGTCAAGGTTACACGGTCGGGGTCGGCGTTGACCTGCGCCCGAAGACCGCCGACCGTCACGCGACCGCTTTTGAGCGAGTCGAGCGCGAGACGACCGGTCACGTCGAAATCGGTATCCCTGCCCCGTATAGTCGCGTCGCTCAAACGCACCGAGCTTATGCTGACATCGGGGCCGCTTACGCCGCCCGACGCAAGATCAGCCGTGGCCGTGTACTCGGCGCCCTTCCCGTCCACATTCGTCTGGACTCGCACATTCGATATGCGAAACCCTTCCGCTGTGAGCGCGTTCGATTCGATCTGGCCGTTGACCTTGTAATCGGCCCCCGTGCCTTCGAGCTTCCCGATAAAGGTCGCGCCCCCGCTCATGTCTATGTCGGGCGCGAAGACGCGGGCTATCTCGGCGAGCGCGGCGTCGGCCCTTATGCTGAAGTTGTAGCTGAGCGGCTTGAAGCTCGGTATCCGGCCATCTGCGCGGAGCGTGCCTGTTGGAGAATCGATCTCGATCTTTCCGATCTGGGCGCTCTCGGAGGTGACGTTCGCTTCGATATGGGACTTGACCGGCTCGATCTTTCGATCCTGATACTCGACTAACGCATTTGCAAAATCGACCGCGAGCGAATGGTTGATCTTGCTTCTGAACGCAGCCGACTCAAGCGGGCGGAAGCGGACCATAAGATCGGGGAGCACGGCAGAAACGTCATTGCGCCGGTCGAGGAGGTTCACCTTTCCCTGATTGACCGTTATGTCTGCGGTGTAGAAATTGATCGCCTCCTCTTTTTCAGGCTCTTTCTCCTCTTTTGCCTGTATGGCCTCCAGGTTCGACCTGCCACTCTCGTCGACTTCGATCCACACTTCGGGGCGATTGATTACAACCTCGGTGATATTGATCATCTGGCGAAAGTAGTCGACTACGGAAAACGACGCCTCAAGGCTTTCGATCTTGCCGAAAGGCTCGGTGCCGTCGCCCGGATAGAGCTCGATATCTTTTAGCGTGACCTTATACCCGCGAATATCGAGGTGAGTCGAGCCTATTTTGGCCGTGATGCCTGATTCCTCCAGCGCTTCGACGATCATGCCCTGAAGCAACTGATCGAGACGCCCGCTTCGGATATACCAGAACGCGGCGATGGCCAGGATCAGAATAATTCCGAGGAAGGAGAGCGCGCCGATGATTAATTTTCTCCGCATATATTCAGGGATCGGGGGCCTGGGGTCGGGGGTCAGGGTAGTTCAATCCCTGACCTTTGACCTCTACCCCTCAGACTTTGGTCAGCAAGTGCCCAAGTTTCTCTTTTCTGGCGCGAAGCACCCTTTCGTTCGATTCGTTCGGCTCGATCTCCAGGGGGACTCGATCCGTTATCTCCAGACCGAACCCTTCGATGGCAGCCCGCTTGACCGGATGATTCGTGATCAGCCGCATCTTGCGGACTCCGAGCATATGAAGTATCTGCGCCCCTATTCCGTAATCGCGGGGGTCCATCGCGCGAAGCCCCACGACCTCGGCGTCCGCCTCGACAGTGTCCTTATCGCGCTCGTCCATAACGCGGTATGCCTTTAGCTGGTTTACCAGCCCGTGGCCGCGCCCCTCCTGGCGAAGATAGAGCAGCACGCCACGGCCTTCGGCGGCGATCAATTCAAGCGAGCGGTGTAACTGCCATCCCGTGTCGTCGCGAAGCGAGCCGAATACATCGCCGAGCGCGCACTGCGAATGGACCCGCACAAGAAGGCTCTCCTGCCCGTCGATTTCGCCCATAACAAGCGCAAGGTGAACATCGCTGTTTATCTCGTTCGTAAAGGCTACGGCCCGGAACTCGCCATAGACCGTGGGCACTCTGGCCTGGCCCGCCGCGTGTACGAGAACCTCATTGGCCATCCGATCGCTTACAAGGTCAGCCACCGATATGATCTTTATGCCGTGCTCGCGCGAAAACTCGCGCAGTTCAGGCAGCCTGGCCATCGTCCCGTCATCATTCATAATCTCGCATATGACCCCCGCAGGGTTTAGCCCCGCGATGCGGGCCAGGTCGACTACGGCTTCGGTCTGACCGGGCCGCACAAGCACGCCGCCCCTGCGCGCCCTTAACGGAAAGATGTGTCCGGGCCGCGCGAGGTCCGACGGCCTTGCGCGCGGATCGACGGCAACCTGTATCGTTGTCGCACGATCGGCGGCAGATATCCCGGTCGTCACTCCACGTCTCGCCTCGATAGAGACGCAAAAGGCGGTGCCGCGGGTTGCCGTGTTGTCCGCCTCAGATATTTGAAGAGGTATCTGTAACTCGTCGAGCCGTTCGGGAGTCAGCGACAGGCAGATCAGCCCGCGCCCGTAACGAGCCATAAAGTTTATGATCTCCGGAGTGACTCTTTCTGCCGCGCAGGCCAGATCGCCTTCATTCTCGCGGTCTTCGTCGTCGACGATGATCACCATGCGGCCCTGCCGAAAATCTTCGACTGCCTCCTGTATAGTTGCAAATGGCATAAGCGTCCTCAAAATTTATGGTCTGAAGATCGTGAAGCGCCCTTGCCGCTTCACCCTATCGAT
>DASTET010000136.1:0-2167 GCA_035709445.1 Blastocatellia bacterium
AATGTCAACAGCAGATCAGGGCGATTAGATTTTATCTTCCCGCTCATGAAGTCCATGATCGAAGGAGTGTGCTCTCCCCTGAAGATTTTTAACAACAACTCGGACGAGGTTTTTAGAAAACAGTCGGCCTCTTCCGTGGCCTTCCCCTGGGTTACCTCGCACTCGTCGGGACGGACCGTTACGGTCCACTTTTCATCGTCAATCGAGAAGTAGTAGATGATCTGCTTGCTGACCTTTCCGGATTGAAACCGCGACGGCAGCGATTGAAAGACCTTGCTTATGAGCCCTGACGATTCAGGGGCTGAGGCCGGATCACCCGCAACTTGTTCGTCTGCGGCGACAGATATTTCTGTATCCAAAATTAAACCTCTCGATTCCACTTGAATTCCGGGGGCTCAACGCCTGAGACCGGGCTCCTATTGAATGCCCGCCCGCGTTATAACGATACTCGTGCCGCCGTTCTCAGGCTTTACGACGACGGCTGTGGCTCCTGAGGTAATAACCGATGTCCCGTTTTGAATCCTGATGACCTTATTATTCTTGAGCCTCGCCTCATACCAATCGACTACTTTGCGGACGGGGTCCGACGTCTGCAATTTGATGACGACCCCGCCCGGCCCGGCATTGAACTCGTTCTCTTTTGCCGCGCCGGGGTAAATAAGGTCGGTACCTGTAGCCTGCCCCTCGGCGCCGGGAACCGGAGGCAGCGGAGGCTGTGGCGGCTGCGGAGGCAAAGGCGGCAAGTCCGGCAATGGCGGATGACCACCGATGGCAGGCGGAGCTTCCGGCGCATACTCATTCGATACTCTGATCAACAGAACAGCCGCGAGCGCGACAAGCAGTATGACGACAAGGCTCGCCAGCCCGATGATGGCAACCTTGTGGCTCGACTTTCCAAGGTTTTGAGTCGATGGGGCGGACATGGGCGGAAACGGGCCCGGCGCGAGATAGGACGGCGAGGTCGGGGCCACGTTCACATGCCTTGTCCTCAGCTCGTCCTCAGTCGTAGCTTCGAGGTTCCTGGTTGTCGCCTCGCTAAGATTTACTGGATTGCCGCATTTTCGACAAAATTTTGCCGTATGCTCAGTCTCAGCGCCACATCTTGTGCAAGAAATGATAGCCATCAATCAGTACTAAGCTTAAGCCAGCAGTCTCGTCTTCGCAAGCTCAAGCCATTCTGCGCCTCGGCCAGGAATCAACCTATCACGGTACGGAGTCGCCTGTGTACTCTGCATCCTCCCCTGTTGCCTCTTCGCCGTTTCGATCTGATGCCCTGAGCGTCATGGATTTATCTATAAAGAATGATAGACGACCGCTCTTGTTATACATCGAGGGCACGCCGTATATCTTGAAATTATATCCGGCCAGCTCCAGCGTGACCCTGTATCCCTGGCTGTGTGGGACGAGGATCTTGCTGAAATCGAGGACGCCCGTTCCCGCGCGGACGGTATCATCAAGATGGCTCTTTATGATTCGCGCGAAATCCCAGAGTATGACGGCCGTGTTGTATTCATTCTCGCGTATCCTCTGCTCGCGCATCTGTCCTAGCCGCTTGTAGGCGTGAAGGGCGAGCCCGGCCAAAAAAACGATTGCAAGTATAACAAGTATGATTGCCATGAAAAGGAATCCACATCCTTAGCGAGCCGCCCGATTTCAGGGATTTCGCCAGAGTAGGAGGTTCTCGCTCGCTATGTTATACACTCAATAAAGAGAAATCAACCGAGTCGTGCAGAGAGGATGTCCTCTATATCAATGGCGTAATTTCACTCGCTCGAAGCTACATGATAAAATGAATCTCCCTCACACGCGAACCTGTGGATATAACGGGAACTTGAATATGCTTATTACAAGAGTTGAGCTTGAAAACATAAAGAACTATGAGGAAGGCGATTTTGATTTTGGCCCCGGAGTTACTGCTATAAGCGGGCCGAACGGAGCGGGTAAGACCACAATCCTCGAAGCCATATCCTGGGCGTTGTTTGACCACCTGCCCTATAAGAAAGAGGACTTTCTGAGACGAGGCGCAAAAAAAGGGTCTGTGCGCGTGACCTTTGAATCGGCGCTCGACCAAAGACAGTACACTGTTTATCGCGATACGAGCACCGGGTACTATGTTTATGACCCGATAACGAAGCTCAAGCTTGTTGAGCAGAAGAGCCAGGTAGGC
>DASTET010000137.1:0-3739 GCA_035709445.1 Blastocatellia bacterium
GACGACATCTTCTCCGCAGGCCGGGCATCGGCGGGGCATCCTGAATACTCTAAGCTCCGCCTCCCGGCCCGCCCGCTTCGACTCGATCACCTTAACGACCTGCGGTATGATCTCGCCGCTCTTTTCGATCAGCACGAAGTCGCCGATCATAACTCCGAGCCGCTTTATCTGATCTTCGTTGTGGAGCGAGGCGCGAGAGACGGTGGTCCCTGCAAGCAACACCGGCTTCAGATGCGCTACAGGCGTGAGCGTGCCCACCCGACCCACCTGGACTTCGATCTTTTGAAGGAGGGTTGTCGCCTGTCGGGCCGGAAACTTGTAAGCCACGGCCCAGCGCGGCGCTCTTGATGTAAAGCCAAGCTCATCCTGATAAGCCACGCTGTCGACCTTCACAACCACACCGTCAATTTCGTAGTTGAGCTTGTCTCGCTGCTCCTGCCAGGAGTTGCAGAAATCGATCACATCATCTATGGACTTGCAGCGACATTTCGCGCCGTTCACCTTGAAACCGGCTCTGGAAAGCCATTCCAGGGCCTCCCAGTGTGTGGCGAACGGCTTTCGCCCGTCGAATAAGAGGTCATAGCAGAAGATGTCCAGCTTGCGCTCAGCCGCCACGCGCGAGTCGAGCGATTTCATCGTGCCCGATGCCGCGTTGCGCGGGTTTGCAAACGGGGGAAGCCCCTGTTCCGTCCGCTCGGAATTGATCCTCTGGAATTCGTCGTTCGGCAGATAGACCTCGCCTCGCACCTCAACCTCTTCTACTGGTGGGGCGGTCCCGTCGCCGTCGGCAAAGAGCCGGGCCTGGGCCGTCGCCGTCGCCTTCCGCTTCCCTTTTCCCTTCTCCGGCTTCTTCGTCTCGAAACATTCAGCGGAGACTCTGAGCGGGAGAGACCGGATCGTCCTGACATTCTGAGTAACATCTTCTCCGATGACCCCGTCGCCTCGCGTCACGCCTCTCGCCAGAACCCCTCTTTCATAAATGGCCGATATACTCAGCCCGTCTATCTTGAGCTCAGCTACATAGACTACGGCCTCGCGTCCGAGACCGCGACAGACCCTGCGGTCCCATTCGCGCAGATCATCGACCGAATAGGTATTATCGAGCGAGAGCATGGGCCGCCTGTGAACATACTCGGCGAAGGCCGTGGCGGGCGTGCCTGATACTCGCTGAGTAGGGGAGTCGGCTGTTATCAGATCGGGGTTGGCTTGCTCAAGCTCGCGCAGCCGGTTCATTAATTGATCGTATTCATAATCGCTGATCTCCGGCTCGCTCTGGCCATAATACCGCTCGTCGTGATACCGGATTGTTTCCCGCAACCTCTCTATCTCTTTTATCGGCGCTTCCTTTCTGGTTCGCATAGGTCTCAGCTCGTTTTGGGATCGACTGCTCGCTTCGGGCGTCTGCATTATAGCACACGCCTCCAGCCAGCATTTCTGATAGAATCTTCGCCGGGAGGGATATTATGGCCGACGAGATAAAGGTTTACCAGAAGCCTACCTGTAGCAAGTGCAGGGAGACGATAGGAATACTGCGTGAGGAGGGCGTCTCGTTCGAATCTATAAACTACTATGAGCGCCCGCTCGGTGCCGATCAGCTTCGCAGTCTCATAGCGAAGCTTGGCCTCTCTCCGCGCGATCTGCTCAGAAAGGGCGAGAAGGTTTACAAGGAGCTGGAAATAGGAAGCCGCGAGCTGACAGACGATCAGATCATAGAGCTTATGGTCGAGCACCCTGACCTTTTACAGAGGCCGATTGTCGTGCGCGGAGAGAAGGCCGTTCTGGGGAGGCCGCCGGAGAATGTGAAGGAGCTGCTGTGAGGGCTTATGCCCGTTGTCCTTGACAGCGAATTTACATGATTTAACAAAAAAAATGCAGCCATTAGTAATTTCATTTCGTCTAAGGAAGGTGAGGAAATGAAAATGGGAATACTGGCGCTATTCAGAAATCACAACCACTACTGGGGTGTCCCGCATCCACGCACCAGCGATAACCGGCTGGTACAGACCTGCTATGAGTGCGGCGCAGAGCGCGAGGTCAAGATCGAGCTTCGCCCGACGCCCGACGACGCGATTACCTATCCGGGCCAGGACGGGAATATTGCCGCTTAGCCTGCAATAGTGAAACCACAGATAAACGCGGATGAACACAGATAAAAATTCATAAGCATCTGTGTCTGTCCGTGTTCATCCGTGGTTATCATCGCTGCATCTCGCTCACGGTTTCATCCCGCTTCTCGTAGCTCTTTCCGCAGGTTGAGCAGGTGACGCTCTGAACGCCCTGAAGGCTACGATCAAGGTCGAGCTTTATCCCGCACTGACACATCCAGCCCGCAATTCGACCGGGGTTGCCAACTATCATCGCATAGTCTGGCACGTCGCGCGTCACGACTGCGCCCGCGCCTATGAATGCATACCGGCCTATCGTGTTGCCGCAGACCACGGTGGCGTTCGCCCCGATTGAAGCCCCCTTTTTTACAAGCGTCCGCCGGTACTCATCTTTTCGAGAGACGTGGCTGCGCGGGTTTACTACGTTTGTAAAGACCATCGAAGGCCCGCAAAAGACATCGTCCTCAAGCTCTACGCCCGTGTAGACCGAGACGTTGTTTTGAAGCTTCACGTTGTCGCCGATTCGCACGCCGGGCGATACGACCACATTCTGCCCGATATTACAGCCGCGCCCGATCTTTGATCCGCTCATTATGTGCGAGAAGTGCCATATCTTTGTGCCCTCGCCTATTTCACAGGGTTCATCGACATAGCTTGATTCGTGGACAAAATAGTTCTTTTCCATCATACCTCGCGCAGGGTTACAGGCATTCCATTACCCGTCAGCGACTGCTCGGCGGCTTCAAGCACGCGCAGCACTCTCAGCCCGCTACGTCCGTCTGTTAGCGGTCGGCTGCGAGTTTGAATGCACTCAAGAAAATGTATGCACTGTCTCAGAAGCGGCTCCGCATTCTCGATAGGCTCGGGGACGCCTGCGTTCTTTCTCGTAAACGGCTCTCCATTGACGAACTCTACGCCCTGGTCATAGACCTGAAGCTTGTTCTGCTTGCTCACATCGTCGAAGACGGCCATGCTCTTTGTCCCTATGACAACCAGCCGCTGCTCTGTATAAGGGTGTAGCCAGCTCACAAAGATATGCGCTCGGACCCCCGTCGGGAACTCCATATGAGTCACGGTAACATCGGCGATGCGGGGTTGAAGATAACTCCCTCCGGTCGCCGCCACGCTCACAGGGAGAGAGCCTGTAAGCCTCAGGATGATCGCTATATCATGCGGGGCAAAACTCCAAAGTATGTTCTCTTCTCTCCTGACCTTTCCCAGGTTCAACCGGCTCGAATAGATATACATCAGCTCGCCAAGCGCGCCCGATGCAATCAGCTCGCGGAGTCTCAGGATTGCAGGGTGGAACTCTAACAGGTGGCCGACCATAAGGACGGCGTCACGCTCATCGGCCAGCGCGACGAGCCGCTCCCCTTCAGACGCGCTCAACGTCAGCGGCTTCTCGACCAGGAGATCCTTCCCGGCTTCCAGGGCCTCGGCGGCCATCCTGTAATGCGATTCCGCCGGCGTCGATAAGACGATTCCTCGTGTGTAGGGGTCGGCGAGAACCCGATTGAAATCGGTCTCGACTCTTACGTCTGGAAACCGCTCCCGCACGCGTGAAAGTGACTGCTGGCTGCAATCGCAGACAGCCGACAATCTGCCAAGCTCGTAGAGGTTTCTGACATGATTTA
>DASTET010000138.1:0-2219 GCA_035709445.1 Blastocatellia bacterium
GCCTGTAAACTCTGTGGAAGCGATCACGCTTTCGGCGGTCTATTACGTCTTCCGGTGTTTGATACAGACCGATGTTCCGGCTAGCTGGGGCATACTTGCGCCGATCAAAGTTATCGCCCCTGTGGGCAGCGTAGTGAATGCGCGCCCGCCCGCCCCTGTCGCCGGCGGCAACGTCGAGACATCTCAACGCATAGTCGACGTGCTGCTGCTTGCGCTCGCAAAGTCGGGCGCAAGCGTCCCTGCCGCAAGCCAGGGCACCATGAACAACCTCACCATCGGAGGGACCGACGCGCGGACCGGTCGCCAGTTCGCTTACTACGAGACGGTGGCGGGAGGGATGGGGGCGAGGCCCGGGCTCGACGGGATAAGCGGAATCCACACGCATATGACCAACTCGCTCAACACTCCGGCAGAGGCTATGGAGTATGAATACCCCATGCGGGTCCGCCGCTACTCGATACGGCGCGGGTCGGGCGGTGGTGGCCGGTTTCAAGGCGGTGACGGTATCGTTCGCGAGATAGAGCTGCTCACCGATGCGCGGGTGACAATACTTTCGGACCGGCGAAAAACGCGCCCCTACGGGCTGGCTGGCGGCCTTCCGGGTGAACCCGGGCGAACAACTATTATAAGGGGCGCGCGCGAGCAGCCGCTTGAAGCCAAAGACTCGACCTCTGTCATATCCGGCGACCGGATACGCATTGAGACTCCGGGAGGCGGAGGTTACGGAAAGCGGATGCAAAGAAAGAAGAAGATAAAGGAGAAAAGATGAAGCGTGTACTCGCGACAGCTTGCCTTGCTTTGATGCTTTTGCTCTCTGCCGCATGTGAGAGGGCCGGTCAGCCTTCCGGGGAGGCGAATAAGAACGAGCCTGCCAATTCGAACGCTGGCGCGGCGAACGACAATGCAGCGCCCCCCGACGGGGCTTCTTCGGGGCGGGAGCCGGGCGATACTTCTGCTGAAGACTTTGAAGGCACTGCGGGAATAGTTGCAAAGCCGAAGGAAGGTATCCGGCCGGTCGTGCTGACCGAGGTTCGCACCGCTCGACATATGAACTTTGATCGAGTCGTTTTCGAGTTTTCGGGCGATACGCTACCGGGCTATCACGTAGAGTACATAGACAGACCGGTTCGCCGGTGCGGTTCGGGCGAGGTCGTCAATATAGCCGGTGACGGATGGCTGCTCGTACGGCTCGTCCCGGCGCAGGCGCACACGGAAGCAGGTGAAGCGACGGTCAAAGACCGCCGCCGCGTGCTCGGCTATTCTATAGTCAAAGAGCTTGAATCGATCTGCGATTTCGAAGCCCATGTGGAATGGGTCCTGGGAGTCTCATCCCCCAACCGCTATCGTGTGATTGAACTCTCTTCCCCCGCGCGACTCGTGCTGGACGTAAAACATTAAAGAGTCTAGCGCGTCTGGCGCGTCTGGCGCGTCCCGCTCGTGACGGCGCTGATTACAATGAAACACATCTCATTCATCCGAGGTCTGTCTTAAGAGCGACTCGCCAGACTCGCGACTCGCTAGACTCGCTAGACTGTTTTTGACGCGCTAGACTATTATTTCGTTGACGATGTCTGAACGAATAAGAGAGCAGCTCGCGCAGGTTCAAGAGCGCATTGTGCGAGCGGCAGCGCGCGCGGGTCGTAAAGCGGAAGATATTACACTCATCGCCGTGTCGAAGACCTTCGACTCGTCCGTTGTTCAACAGGCGGTCGATGCGGGGGTGCGCGATCTCGGAGAGAATCGCGTGCAGGAAGCCGCGACGAAGAAGCCCGACGTACACGGCCAGGGTTTAAGGTGGCACCTGATAGGCCACCTCCAATCGAATAAAGCGAAGGCGGCCCTGTCTCTCTTTGATGTGATCCACACCATAGACACCCCTCAACTCGCTTCTCGTCTCAACCGCATAGCCGGGGAGATGGGCCGCAGACCGGAGGTGCTCGTTCAGGTCGATCTCGGCGGCGAGCCGACAAAATCGGGCGCCGAGCCGAAAGACCTGCCTGAAATCATCGAGACCCTTGATAACGCCGAACACCTCGATCTTCGCGGGCTTATGACCCTCCCCCCTTTTTTTGAAGCCCCTGACCAGACGCGAAGCTACTTTCGCAGTCTTTATGCGATAATGGAAGAGCTGAACCGGAGTCGCGCGCCCGAAAAAAGGCTCACCGAACTCTCAATGGGAATGAGCCATGATTTCGAGGTGGCCATACAAGAGGGCGCGA
>DASTET010000139.1:0-3115 GCA_035709445.1 Blastocatellia bacterium
GAATGCCGCGCCCGCCTGGTTTATTCGGCGCAGCAGTCCGCGATGATCGAAGATGATTATCCCGTCGTTGAGCGCGTCGAAGGTCGCTTCCCACTCGTATTTGCCGCGCGAGACCTGCTCGAACAGCTCGGCGCGGTCGAGCGCGGTAAATACCTGATCTGCTGCCGCGCGCATTATATCCTTTTCGTCCGGCGTCCATGCGCGCGGGCCGTCTCGCATTATTGCGACTATGGCATACCGCCGCGCGCCCTTGTAAATCAGGTGCGACACCATGAGCGCGCGAACGCCCGCCGCGCGAAAAACCTGGTCCATGTCCGGGGTAAGGCGGGCGTCGGTTTCGACATCGTCGCTTATGATAAGGCCGTCTTCGATCAATCCGTCGAGCTCCTCGAATAACGAGGCCGTGTACGACTTTCCGGGGCGGAAGACTTCCCCGTCGCAAAATTCGCATTCAAGTGTGATATCGATATCATCGTTGAATTTGACTATGACCATGCGGTCCGCGCCGAGGTGCTCGCCAAGCTCGCGGGTGACGACCGGGAATATCTCGTCGAGCCTGTTCGACTGGTTTATCTTGTGAGTGAGGCGGCTTATGAGCGACTCGCGCCGGGCGGCCCGCTTGGCTTCCTCAAAAAGGAAGCTGTGGCTCACGGCGACCTCTATCTGCGCGGTTACGACCTCTACGAGCGCGATCTCGCTCGCGGTCCACTTGCGGATGCGGTCTGTCTGGCTTATGGCCAGCCCGCCCCAGTACTGGCCGTTTATGAATATCGGCGAGACGATCTGCGAGAGGTTCATCGGCTCGACCTGCCATATCCTGACGCTCGCGCCTAGCTCGGGGTGGGCCGCGATAAAAGAGGGCACGTCATCGATGATGAGCGTGCGTCTTGTTTCGAGGAGGTAGTTCGATATGTAATCGCTGTTCGTGACCGGGATGTGCCGAACAGAAAGCGCGGGATCGCTGACGTGCTCGGTAACGACGACGTTCTCGTCGCCGACCATCATTCGGAAATAGGTCCGGTTCGCGCCAAGCGCGCGGCCAAGCTCTTCGACCGCCACGCGCAGAGTCTCTTCGAGATCGAGCGAGCGCCGGATCGCCGCCACTATCTGGTTGACGAGAGCGGCTCCCGTGGCCGACTCGCGGGCTTCGCGGTAAAGCTCGGCCTGTCGAATCGCGACTGTCGCCTGCTCGGCGACCGATTGGACTACATCTATCTCCCAGCGGGTCCAGGTGTGCTTTCGCTCGCAGTGATGAAGGCTGAAGAACCCTATCGGTCGCCCTCCCAGCCGGATCGCTGTCGAGAGGATCGATTTGATTCCGATCTCTTTGATCTGTCTGAGGAAGGGTATGAGCCTCGGGTCCATGGTCACATCATCGCTCGCCATAGGCTCGTCGGATGAGAGCAACATCTGTAGGTGAGGGTTGTCGCGCACGGGGATCGTCTGAACTGCCGGCCTTCGCTCCCGACAGCACTCGGCCACGTATTCGTGCGTGATGGGGAGCGATTCGGGCAACGGGTTGGGCAGCAGCGCCAGACGGCAACGGCAGACGGCGAGCGCCTCGCCAAGCTCCTTTACTATCGCTTGCAGGACAGTGTTCGAGTCGAGCGAGCTGTGTATTGCAGAGCTGATCTTGCTTATGAGCGCCTCGCGGCGGGCCGACTCCTCCGCTTCGCGATAGAGTTCGGCCTGATAGAGCGCGACTGCCGTCTGCTCGGCCACAAGGCTTATCAACCTTATCTCTTCGCCGGTGAATACGCGAGGACGATCAAACTGTTCGAGCGTAAGCGCCGCCACCGTGTTCCCGTTATAGCCTATCGGCACAAGCGCCAGCGCGCGCACGCCGAGACGTACGCCTATCGCGCGGACTACGGGGTGGCTTTCATTTGTGTCGGCAATCGTGATCATCTCGCCCGCGAGCAACTGTGAGAGGAGCGGGCTGCCTTCCACATCGAGCCCCGTCTCAAGCAGGCTCGGAACGAGCACGCTTGCGCGATACTGAGCGCGGGCCGTAAGCTTCGACCCTGCGAGCCGCCCCGCCGTCTTCCCCATATCGCCGTCGGTATCCATGTAAATCACGGCTCGTGTGACGCCGAGGGTCGAGCCTACGCTTTCGACCGCCACGCGGAGTATCTCGTCTACGCCGACGGCGGTGCGAATAGCCGTGAGCAGCCGGTTAGTCAGCGCCTCGCGCTCGGCTGCGGCCCTCGCCTTCTCCTCGGAGCGGAGATGACAGACTGTGAGGCTCAGGCTGGAAGCGACGGCCTGAACCATCTGCCTCTCTTTGCCCGACCACGGATCGTTTCGATGACTGTAGATGATGATCGCCCCTATCGGTTTCGAATCGAGCAGGACAGGGGCGACGAGAAACGACTTGATCGTGTGATTCTTCGATTGGACCAGGGCCGGGTTTATCAGGTCGCGCAGACTCGAATCGCTGTCGGCTCTTGATTCTATGGTCTGATTCCCCTCCGATAGCTTCAGCGCTATCCCCTGATCGAGGGCAGCGAACCGTTCCCTCAGGCTCACTCCGATCGGCTGGGCGCAGTAATCGCTGCTCGATTTCGAATCGCCGTCAAGGATCACCACGGCGGAGCGAGAGGCTTCAAGCGCCCGGCCCAGACTTGTAGCAACCTGGTTGAGCGCGCAGTCGAGATCAGGCGCGGACCGTATGACCGAGCCTATTCTATCGACGAAGGCCCAGTAGTCAGAAGTGTCGTCGCCGTTTCTGACAAGGTTTTTCAGTAGCGATGGGAAGCGCATAGATATAGTGTCGGAGCCCAATCCGCAGGGAGCAGGCGGGCGCAAACGGCACTCAGACCGGCGTGCTGGCTTACCGGACCGTTTCGAGCGGCGATCTATCGCCGGCCAGCGCCAGTGCGGAATAGCGTATATCTTTTCCGGTGGCGCTGTCTTTGATGATAAGGCCCGGCTCGCTCGCAAGCTGCCGTATCTCTCGCCAGGTATCTATGGGCACAGATAGAAAGGCCCGGACTATCGCTGGATCAAAATGTTTGCCCGAGCAGCGTATCAACTCCTCAGCCGCGTCCTCAAACGAGCGCGCATCCCTGTAGGGGCGGTTCGACGTGATCGCGTCGACGGCATCGGCGACGGC
>DASTET010000140.1:0-8446 GCA_035709445.1 Blastocatellia bacterium
GGAGACGATAACCATAGACGCCACCACACAGCCCGGCTTTTCAAACAGCCCCATCATCACGCTCGACGGCGGCGGGCTATCAATCGACGGGCTGGTCTTAACCGGGGGAAGCTCCGTAGTGCGAGGGCTCGCGATACACAACCTGGGCGGCAACGGGATACTGCTCGGACCGATACCTAGCCGGGGAGAGGGAGCCGCTGCTCCGGCAGGGGGCAACAGCTTTGTCGAAGGCAACTACATCGGGCTCGATTCGAGCGGGACAGGCGTGTCGGGCGTCGGCGGGGTCGGGGTCCTTTCGACCTCGATCGGCAATACCATAGGAGGCGGCTCTCCAAGCTCGGGCAATGTCATAGCTCTGACGGGCGGGGATGGCGTCGACGCCTTCTTCGGCGACGTGGTGCAGAGCAATCTCATAGGGACCGACGCGACAGGCGTCACGGGGCTGGGAGGCTCGGGCAACGGGGTGATCGTCAGCGGGTCCGGGGCCTTCATCGGAGGCGTTAAGGGCTCAGGCAACGTCATCGCCAGCCAGTCGCTCAACGGCATCGAGATACGGCCGGACCTGAACGGCGTGATCATTCAGGGCAACTCTATAGGCACAGATGATACGGGCAGCGTCGCCCTCGGCAACCTGAACAACGGCATAAACCTGGTCGACGCGAACGGGTGCATGATAGGCAGCTCGTTCGGAGGGGGCAATCTCATATCAGGCAATGGCAATAACGGGATCGTCATCAGCGGCGCGAGCGCTGTCTCCAATTCGGCACTGAACAATCTGATAGGCGTGCAGGGCGACGGCACGAGCCCGCTCGGAAACGGCGGGCACGGCATCTTGATCGACAATGATGCGAGCAGCAATACGATAGGGGGCCTCGGCTTCATCGAAGGCAACGTCATTGCCTTCAACGGCGGCGACGGGATATCCGTCGACACCGGGACCGGGAATGCGCTGCGCGGCAATTCGATCTTTTCCAACACCGGGCTTGGGATCGATCTGAGCCCTGACGGCGTCACGCCGAATGACTTGATGGACGGCGACACGGGGCCGAACAACCTGCAAAACTTCCCCGTTCTTACGAGCGCGACGCTCGGCAACGGCATTGTGACGATTCAGGGCACCTTTAACAGCACGGTCGATTCCAGCTTTGTAATCGACTTCTACGTCTCGCCGACGTGCGACCAATCGGGAAACGGCGAGGGGCAGATGTGGTTAGGCTCCGCGAACGTGATAACCGACGCTTCCGGCAACGCGACGATAAACGAGTTACTCATGGCATCGGTAACGAGCGGCGATGTGATAACCGCGACGGCGACCAGCAGCGGCGGCAGCACGTCTGAGTTTTCAGCGTGTGTCACGGCAGGCGCGGGCGGCTGCGTCACGTTCGATAACGACGGCGGCGACGGGCTGTGGCAGAACCAGTTGAACTGGAGCGGCGACCAGTTGCCCGGTGCGGGAGATAATGCCTGCATACCCTCCGCGTTCACGGTCACGCTTTCGTCGGGCGCTCAAAGCATCGCAGGCCTGATGAATGACGGCACGCTGATAATCTCCGGCGGAGACCTGCTCATAAGCGCCGCCTCGACCAGCAACAACCTGACAATAAACTCCGGAAGCATGCTTTCGATAGGCGATACCTTTGCGGTATCGGGGAACATGACTATCGCAGGCGGCAACGTTACGGGCGGGGGCACGCTCGCTATAAATAGCGGGGCCGTTCTCAACATCACATCCGGCGCATCGTTCATCGGCGTCACCGTAAATAATTCCGGGACGACGAACTGGACCAATCCCGGAAGTATATTCATGGATAGCGGGGCGGTCTTCAACAACCTCCCGGGTGGCCTGTTTCACGCTCAAAACGAAGGCGTCGACGTCTTCTCGATGGGCGGAGGCGCGTTCAACAACTCAGGGGAGTTTCGCAAATCGACCTCTACGGGCTCGGTCAGTTTCGCAGGCGGGGTCCCGTTCAACAACAGCGGGACCGTCGATGTGCAGCTTGGCACGCTCAGTTTCGGCTCAGGCTATACTCAGACCGCCGGCAATCTTCTCCTCAACGGCGGCGATCTCTCAATCGACGGCACGATCCTCATACAGGGCGGCGCGCTATCGGGATCGGGGACGATCAACGGCAGCGTGTCAAACGGCGGGCAGGTGAACCCGGGCGGGTCTCCCGGAATAATCAATATCGCGGGAGACTATACTCAAACATCGACGGGCGTGCTCAACATAGAGATCGGCGGGCTTACAGCCGGGACCCAGTACGACCGCCTCATCGTCGGCGGCATCGCCATGCTCGACGGCACGCTCAATCTGATGCTCATTAATTCCTTCAGCCCGAATGTCGGCGATACGTTCCAGGTGCTCAATTACATGTCTCTCACCGGCAGCTTCGCAACAATCAACGGGCTCAACATAGGCGGAGGCAGGTCTTTTCAACCGAGCTTCAACGCCACCGACCTGACCTTCGCGGTCGTGGGAGGCGCAAGCTCGGACCTGTCGGTTACAAAGACCGGTTCGCCCGACCCTGTAGCAGCAGGCGGCAACATAACCTACACGATTCAGGTCTCCAACTCGGGGCCGGATGCCGCCTCAACCGTCCAGCTCGATGAAGCGGTGCCCGCCAATACCACTTTTCAATCGATAACCGCGCCGCCCGGGTGGAGCTGTTCGACGCCAGCCGTGGGCGGGACCGGCGCCATCACCTGCACAACGAATCTGCTGCCTGTTCTCTCTACGGCGAATTTCACACTCGTGGTAAGAGTCGATCCGGGGACGGCCGACAACACTATCATTACCAATACGGCCACGGTCACAAGCTCGATTACCGACCCGGCGCCGACCAATAACACGGCGGGGGCTACCACGACTGTGATGACCCCGCCATGTACTAACATCTGCCCGGCAGACATGAGCGTCAACGCGGACCCGGCGCAGTGCGGCGCGGTTGTAAGCTACACAGTCCCGCCCGGCTCCGGTAACTGCGGGACCATCACCTGTTCTCCGGCTCCCGGCAGCTTCTTCCCCGTGGGCGTGACTGTGGTGACGTGCATGGCGACAGTAGGAACCTCCTGCTCGTTCAACGTGACTGTCATAGATAACCAGAGGCCGCGAGTAACCTGTCCCGGCAATATCACCACCTCGACGACTACCGGCTCGACCACGGTCGATTATGTGCTGGCTTCGGCGACGGACAATTGCTCCGGCGCAACGGTTATATGCGTTCCGCCTTCGGGCACGGTCTTTCCGCTCGGCGTAAATACGGTGAACTGCTCGGCGACAGACAGCGCTGGCAACACCTCGACCTGCACATTCACCATAACGGTAAATGACGGAAGGTCGCCGACCATCAACTGCCCGCCCAACGTCATCATAGAGGCGACGGCGGGACAATGCGCTGCGACAGTAACATATCCTGACCCGGTCGTGACGGACCCGGCGTCGACGTCGGTGGTCATCGCTTGCGTTCCCCCTTCCGGCTCGACCTTCCCGCTCGGCGCTACGACGGTCATCTGCTCGGCGACGAACCAGGCGGGCAATCGAGTGAGTTGCAGCTTCACGGTCCTGGTCAATGCTCCCCCGCAGATTCGTGTGACGCTCGAAGGCGGAGGCACATCGCTTCAGCCGGGCCCGGTCGATCCGCCGCTCAGGCAGAGGGATAATCCTCCCGCTTCGTGCGATTGCGACAGCACCTTCACCATCGAAAACACGGGCTGCTCGCCCTTCACGCTCACGCTATCGGAGATAGCCCGAACCGGGGCCGACGTAGACAGCGGGCGGATCACGAACACAGACGACGGCAGCTTCTTTTCGGTTCGGCTTGTCGCCGCAGATCAGTCCGAGACGCGGCTCAGCACGGGCTCGCAGGTGAGCTTCGATGCGGGGCAGCGCCGCACCTTCCGCCTCGTCTTCAACCCGGTCATCCCGGCCTTCACCGGAAGGACAACGAACCTCTCTGCGAGCAACGCGCTTCCCAACCCGGTCACGTCGAGGATAGTATTCAACCAGGGCGGGGCGTCGCCGCTCAGTGTGGTCATCCCCATCAGCGGGCGGGTCTCGACCGGCGTGAGACTTCTCAACCCGGATAACTCCCGCGACACCAAGCGTGTGATATTCACGAGGTCCGGGAACGAGTTCACCGTTTCGCTTGCCGTGTTCGATTCGAACCAGGATGTCAACCTCATAAGATACGAATTTCTGGACGGGCAGGGCCGCACCGTCGATCAGGCTTTCGATATCGATATGACCGATGCGATCCGCCAGAGCAATATCATCCGGGGTCAGAGCTTCAAGGTCATACAGCGATTCACGGGGGCGAACAGCCGTTTACAGATAACCAGCGTCCGCGTCACCGTCTTCGACGCGGGATCGAACGATACATTCACGGCGCAGTTGCAGGGCGGGACGACAAGCAGCGCGGCCATACGATCGGTATTCGGCCAGGGCACGCTCGTTTTGCCCGATCTATTGCTTGGCGGCGGCGCTCGAAAGTTTTAGGTATGCTCAGAAACCTATCAGGAGAGTGATGATGAAAAAGACCGTGTATAACGCATTCGTGATGTTGATGGTTCTTGTTGCGGCAATCGAATTATCTCCGACGATGGCTGTCGCTGACGGCGGCGCATCGGATGAAGCAGGCACGATTCGACTCTATGCCAGAGCAGCCGGGCCCATCGGCAAGGTCGCATTGAACTTTTACAGCAAGAGCGCGCTTGCAATAAACGGGCGCGAGGTCCAGGGCGAGCGATTGCTGTGGGGGGGCGAGCTGTTGCAGGCGCCACCGAACCGCTCGGTCCTCGTATCTTTCGATTCAATCGGTCAGGTCACTCTCACGCGCGGCGCGGTGGTCAGGTTCGTAACCTCGCGAGGCGAATCGAACGGCGAAAACGTCCCTGTGCTTGTGGCCTCGCTGCTTGCAGGCGATATAAAAGTCAGGCTCGAAGCTCAGGCCGGAGCGTTCGTCAGGGCCGCGGACTCGGCCTTCGCTGCAACCAGCGGCTCAAGCTTCAGGATCGGCATAAATGAAGGCCAGCCCGTGATCGATACCTTTACGGGATCGGTAAGCGCCATCCAACAGCCCGCGCAGCGCAAATACCTGGTCCGTCCCGTGGGCGTCGGATCGAACATAAGCGTGCGCGTCCGCGCCACTCGTCAGATACAGGTGCAGGTCACGGATGAAAACGACAGACCTGTTCCCGACCTGCCCATAATCTTCCTGCTCGACGGCGGAGGCGGACAGTTCGTCGGCTCGCTCACGGGCGGAACCAGCGTGACTGTGAGGACCGACCCGCAAGGGAGAGCGAGTACGACTTTCACCGCAGGCCCGACGTCAGGATTGAACACCATCACCGCAACCGTCGAAGGGACGAGTTACTCCTGGACCGGGAATATCAATGTCACGCAGATAGGCTTCTGGACCGTGCGAAACCGATTGATTGTGGTGGGCGCAGCCGCAGCCGCAGCGGGCACAGGCGTTGCCGTCAGCGCTGCCGGAGACGATGACGAAGGGCTCAGGCCCCTGCCGCCGCCCGATGTGAGACCGTAGCATTTACCATTTACCATCTTCCATTCTTCAGAAGAAAGGATGACTTCCATGAAAAGGGGAACGGCCTTATCCGCCGTGCTTGTTATCGGCCTTGCGATGTTGCTGCTGATGTCGGCCAGCGCGCAGGAGCAGCGAGAGCGCGGGCTCAAGGTTGGCAGGACGCAGCAAGAGCTGAGCGCAGGCGGCGATGACGTGAACCTCTGGGCCGTCATCATCGGCGTATCAAAATACAAGTACGGCGACCAGGACCTTGAAGGCTATAGAATAACCAACCTGAAGAACGCTGCCGACGACGCGCAGGCCATATACGATTTTCTCAAGAGCCCCGAAGGCGGCGGGTTTCGAGACGAGAGCGAAGGCGGCCACATGGTCCTGCTCAAAGACGAGCAGGCTACAAAAGAGAACGTCGAAAAGGCGCTCACAGGGCTCAAACAGGCCAAACCGAACGATTACTTCGTCCTCTACATAGCCGCGCACGGCACGCTCGCCCCCTTCCGCGAACAGGGCTCGACTACGACTATCGACATACCCTACTTCATCCTTTACGACACAGACCTGCGCGACCCTCATCGCACGGGGTTCAAGATGGAAAGCTTCAAAGACATAGTCGCGGAGGTCCCCGCGACCAAGGGGCTTGTGCTTTCCGACACCTGTCACAGCGGCGGCGTGCAGCTTGCCGGGCGCGACGGCGGCAATACCTCGATCCGCGCCAACAGCAGGTATCTCGAAGAGGTCAGCCGCGTCACCAAAGGCGTGGGATTCATCTCAGCCGCCGACCAGCTCGAACAGTCTTTCGAGCGCGACGATCTGAACCAGGGCGTCTTCACCTACTGCCTGCTTAGAGGGCTGTCGGGCGACGCCGACACAAACTTCGACGGCAAGGTCACATTCAACGAGGTTTCTGGTTATCTGCGAGACGAGGTGCCGAAGCTCACCGACCGTAAACAGAACCCTAAATCGAACACTACAGCCATAGAAGCCAACTTCCTGCCGCTCTCCGTCGTCAGCTACGCCGACCTTAGCGCCTCGACTAAAAACGACCCGCACGGGCTGCTCGTCATCCGAACGCCCGACATAGACGGCGTAGAGGTGGCCATCGACGGAAAGCCGTTCGCCAGATTCAACAGCGGCACGCAGCGCGCAGTGATGGCCAGGACCGGGACGCGCAGCCTCACCTTCAGCCGGGGCGATGTGAAGCGAGAGATCAAGGCCACGGTCGAAGAAGGCAAGCCCCGCGTGGTCGAGATCAACCTCAGCTTTAGCGAGAGCGATCTTTCGGAAGACTCGCTCGTCGATCCTACCAATCAGCAGCAGAACGTCTTCCTGCGCGAAGACAGGGAGCCGTCGAAAGAGGCCCGGGACATCTTCACAAAAGGGGTCGACAGCTTTAACAAGCAGAGGTTCGATGAGGCTATAGAGCTTTTCAGTCGCGCGGCTGCGGCAAACGGCGGAGCGTATGCCGATGCGTTCGTTTATAAAGGTCGAGCCGAGCAGTCGCTTGGCCGCAAAGAGGCTGCTGTAGCCAGTTTCAAGACGGCGTTGCAGATGAGGCCGACAGACTTCGAGACCCAGACGCTGCTGGCCGAAGCTAAATTCAACGCCGGGTATAACGTCGAAGAGGTTGTCGCCGACCTTCGAAGCATAATCCGGCGGCACCCCAACTTCGATTTCGCGCGCGTCGTATATGGCGACGTGCTGCTCGCTCGCAAAGAGTTCCCGCGGGCCGAGCTGGAGCTGAGGCGGGCCATCACGATCAACCCGCAGTCGCCGCCCGCCCGACTTATCCTGGCCGACGTGCTTACGTACCAGGACTCGAAAGAGAAACAGAGGCGGGCCGTCGAGGAAGCCGAAAAGGCGGTCGAGCTACTAAACGAAATATCCAGGAAGCAGGTGTCTGCCGCGCGAGGGCTGCGCCGACTTTCGCTCTCTCACATCATATTCGGCGGAGGCCGCTACATTAACGCCCCTGCAATGGCCGAGGCGCGGCACATTGCGGCCAAGGCGCTCACGCGAATGGTCGAGCGAGACGAATCGATCAACGATCCGGATACATATCTGGGTCGCGCGCGCGCGCACATTCAGGAGGCGTTGAAGCTCTCTCGCGGGCTAACGGACAAGCGCCGCCTCGTGCTCGTGCTCGATACAAGCGCGCAGAATCACTTGCTGAAGGGCGACATCAAGAGCGCGATTGCCGACGCTGAAGAGGCGCTGAAACTGAGCGCTTCGATCCCGGACCTGAAGGACTATTATGAAGCTCACTATACGCTCTATTCGGCTTATGTGAGCGATCAGAAATTCGCCAAGGCCGTCGAGCACCTGGAAAAGTTCATACAGCTTGCCGGCTCGCAGCTTGAGCCCGCCGCACGCAAATCGCTCGAAGAAGAGTTGAAGCGGGTCAAGCGGCTCAAGGAGGCTAACCGTCAGAAGGGGTGAAGAGTCTGGCGAGTCTGGCGAGTCTTGTGATAGAGTTGAGCCATCGCAATAATCTACAGGAGACATAGAAAGTGGAAGCTCTGGAGACAGTCGAGACGCTGGTAAAAATGGAGCCGATGTCGCACGGGCGAGCGGACCTGAGGAAGAAAAAACCGAAGATACTGGCCGTGATAATGGACAACTGCACCGGGTGCGCCGGGTCTCCCGCCTGCGTGGAGTATTGCCCGGTCGAAGCCTGCATGTTCTGGGTCCCTGACGAGAACTATTATCCTAACGGGCGCATCGAAGTCGATCCCAACCTCTGCATAGGCTGCAAGCTCTGTACAAGCAAAGGCCCGGACGGCACCTTCCTCGAAGGCTGCCCGTGGGACGCCATAGAGATGATGGACACTGCCGAATGGGAATCCAGGACCGGAGTCGCTTTAAATCCATAACAGTCTAGAACAGTCTGGCGAGTCGAGCGTCTAGCG
>DASTET010000141.1:0-3413 GCA_035709445.1 Blastocatellia bacterium
CGGGTACCCGCCGCCGGGACCGCCGCCGGGCAAGACACAGTTTTTGGGTTTGGATTTTAACCTGGCGGGACTTCTCTGTTATGTCCCCGGTTGCTGCTGTCTGATCGATCTTATTGCATCGGTCGCCTGGCTCGCCACGGAGCCGAGAGAGAATCGCTTTTTGCGCTTTCATGCGCTCCAAGGGCTGCTGCTCTTTGGCGTCGGCATCATCCTGGGGATCATCTTTCAGATTCTGGGGCTGGGGGCTTCGCTCACTCCGACCGATGTGGGGCGCGCGGGCAGCGGCATCGTCTTGTTAATGATCCAGATGATAGTATCTCTGCTGCTGCTCACCATACACATTATTGGCATGGTAAAAGCCTATCAGGGGCAGATGTGGAAGATCCCTCTCATAGGCGACATCGCCGAAAAGAATGCGTAAAATCGAGCTTTGTGTGAAGGCGCAGGGGCGGCGCAGAACCTTTTTACGCCGCCTCTGCTATGAGTCCTTCAACGCGATTCCCTCGAGAATGTTTGAGGCGATGTCGCATCCTTCTATGGCGGCCTCGATCCTCTCATAAACCTCTTTTTGCTTGATCACCTCAAGAGCATCGCCGTTTTCCGCGAAGAGGTCTCGAATGGCCTTGCGATAAACAGCGTTGCCTTTCGCCGCGAGGGTGCGTATCTCTGCAAGGCTTTCGATCATCGCTTCCGTCGATGAGAGCATCGCGACCGAGGCGCTGGTGGCCGACGTGGTCTCTGCAAGCAGCCCGGCCATCTCCTTCATCGCTGCCGGCGATTGCGTGAGCCCGTACATAACCGTGCATGCGGCGGTCATCTCTATATCGTCCGCAATCGTGTCCAGCGCATTTGCGAGCGCAAATATGTCTTCGCGGTCTATGGGAGTTACAAAGGACTTGTTGACTCGTTTAAGCACATCGTGGGCCATCTCATCGCACTGCCGCTCGATCTGCCTGAGAGCTTCGGCGTGTCTCTCGGCGTTTTCTATATCGTCAAAGAGATTGACCAGAGTCCGGGCGGCCTCGTTGATAAGCTCAGCCATATCTTTGAACGCGCCAAAATACTTCTCTTCGCGCGGGATTATGTGAAACATACTCTTTCGCTCCCCCCGGCTCGATTTTACCACACGCGGTCAGAGCGAAGAATCCGATCGAAGCTGTTATAAAAGCGATGCTCAGGAGGTTATCTTTTGGTCCTGAGGCCCTTCCTTCGGGCCGTGACGTATTGCCGCCATCATCTCTTCGGAAGCAGGGAAGAGCCCGACCTTCCATATGACGAGTGTCGAGATGACGAGCGCGATGGTCGCCGCCAACCCGCCTTCGGGACCGTAGCTTCCGCCGGAGATCCAGGCCGGCTCTTTGGGGTAGGAGCGGAGCCAGGCAAGATGGCTGTACATAGTGATGCCGCTCACGGGCAGACCGAATACAAAGACCATGACAAGGTTCCATGAGTAATGAAGCGCCGTCGCAAGCCAGAGGCTTCGCGTCTTGAGGTAGGCCGCTCCCAGCCACACGCCCGCAAGTATCGTGTTGAAAGTTGAGAGCAGGGTCGAGTTCGGGTTTTGATAGTGCAGAAGCCCGAAGAGAATCGATGTGATTGCGAGGGCTGCCAGAGGGCCGATGTTGTGGGCCAGAGCCTGGAATGGAAAACCTCGCAGTATCAGCTCTTCGAATGCCGCAGCGATCAGAAAGGTTATTAACAGGACCAGAAAGTTGGCGGCAAGAGTTGAAGGGCTTGAGTGCTGAGCGTCTATACCGATTGTGCTCGCGGCTGCCGCTAAGGCCACGGCTAAGGCGAGCGCCGCTCCGCCACCGAGCGATCCGTACAGGAAATCGCTCAGCCACCCTCGGTGGAGCTTGAATCCAACTGAGGCGAGGCTTCGGCGCTCAAGCGCGCGGGCGCAGATGGCAGAGGCGATAAGGGCCGAGGCGAGCTGGATGATCGAGACCGTTGCAGTGACGAGGATCGTCAGGTCGCTTGCCGGGGCAGTAGGCTGAGGCTGTAAGGGCAGGGACTCGACACCTGATGCGAGGGCTATCACTATCACAACGAGATTGCCCAGGGCAAAAGAGACGACGACAAGAACGGCGTAAAACGCGAACGCCCGCCAGCCAGACCGCAGCTCGCCTTCATCGTTGATAAACAGGTCCCTGAAATAACCTCCGGCCTGATCCTTTCCATTTTCCATTTTCCATCTTCCAATTGTCATTATCCAGAAAGATGAAAAATGATAGATGGAAAATGGAAAATGGAAAATGGAAAATGAATCTTTTCTAGTGTTCTATGCGATCCCTGGTATAAAAAAAGTAGAGACGCTCCGGTGAGCGTCTCTACGAGTGAAGATTCAACTACAGTTCTGGGGTGGGTGAGAAATACCTGTAATGAATGCCGCTCTGAAGCTAAGAAAAGGCTGGCCCGACATTCGGATCGGTAGTCACACGGTTCGGGATGGCACCGACCAGGCAGATGAAGTGTGAAGGAGGATGAAGCAGATGGGGTGTTTTATTCTGAATTCGCACTTCATCCGCCCAGTCCGTGCCATCCCGAACCGCGTGATGCGGCCCGTCACAGGCCATGCCCTTTCCTTCGTTGTTCGCGTTGCCCGCCGCTTTCCTGGCGGCGTTCCACCTTGACTTCAGGACGCGGCTGCGGTCGGTCCTGGCGCGGAGAAGCAGCCTCGCCGCGTTGCTGCTTCCTCTCTCTCTCCGCGCCCGAATCATTGTTGTCGCGCGGTCGCGTTCGTTTGTCGCGAGCAGGGTCGGAGTTATCGCGCGGCTTTTCGGTCTCTGTCCCGCCGCTCTTCGGCGCAGGGATCGGTATGAACCGCTCGCGCGAGCGGTTCTTCAGCTTCTCAGAGTTGTCCGCATCATCCTTCGGCCTGCGATCTCGCTCTTTGCGCTCTGAAGCATCCTGGGCAGGGCCGGGCGTTACAGGTCCGGGGCGTATCCCGCCAGAAGAGCGCCTGTCGCCTCTGGAATCTTTCTCGTCATCTCTCGCGCCCGTCGAACGGTCGCGTGATTCCTGCCCGGCGCTGTGGTTGTGCCCGTTGTTTTTAGGAGCAGGCACATCGATACGGGCCCGGTCCTTGCGAGGGGCCACCAGCCTGCGCTCTCGGGGCGCGCTCGTCGCCACCTGCGGGTCGGCAGGGCGATTGCGCGTGACGACGGGGCGGTTCATAACTTCAACGGGCGGCGCAAAACTTCTCGCGGGGCCGGGCCGTGAATCGCTTCCGCGCCAGGCCGGGGCCGCCGCTTCGGTCGTGGGGGTGATTTCGGGGAGCCCCGCTCTCGCCCCGCGATCAAGCCACTGGCCTTCATCGCGGCCCGGAGCGGAAGGACGAGTGCTCGCCCTATCGGGTCTTGTGAATCCCTCGACCGGCAAAACGGTCACGCCGTCTCTGACCCTTGGACGCC
>DASTET010000142.1:0-2229 GCA_035709445.1 Blastocatellia bacterium
TAACCACCGCCTACCTGCCCCGCGATCTCATCGCCAGCGCGACCGAAGCCACGGCGCGCGAGGCCGCCTCCGACAATTCCCAACCTCAAGCGGATGCAGCGGCCACAGCTCCGCTAGTCTCACTTCCAGAGGAAGGCATTCCTCTCGACGAAGTGGAGATGTCGCTGGTGCGACAGGCCCTTGAGCGCAGCGGCGGCAACCAGACGCGCGCCGCCGAGCTGCTCGGAATATCGCGCGGGCAACTCTGCTACCGCCTGAAAAAACTCGAAGTGACAACGACGAATCAATAGGCCATGTCCGGCAACTGTGATCGGCATAGCCCCTCGTTGTCTCCTCATTCGCTGCGTCAACGAATGCATGTGATCAGTGCAAGAATGGTGCCGAAACCGAAGCCGTGCATTTCGCAGGAAAGGAGCCCGCGCTCGGCTTCGACTGACAAGAATTTGCCACAGTGGTGAGAGAAATTTTGCAGCGCGGTCGTCTGCACTATCTCTCAATAAGATTATCCAGGGTGATAGCTCCCCGCTGAGGCGTTTCTTGATGGGTACGCTGCTTGCAGTTTTCTAAAATGGGGGCTGAATACCGGACAGCACACACTACAAGCAGCAGGGGCGCTTGATGTAAAGCTCGGGCGCTGGTAGAGATTCACAAGAGGAGTTTATGGCGCAACAAACTACAACCAGGGAACGGCGGTCTGCAAGACAGAAAGACACTCATAATTTCACCGGCTTTGAGAACGAGCAGATTCGCAGGGTCCTCGAAAGCATTACGGACGGCTTCTTCGCGCTGGACAACCAGTGGCGCTTCATCTATATCAACCGGCAAACAGAAAAATTCTTGCAAAAGGATCGCGGAGACCTGCTCGGCCGGTCTATATGGGATGAATTCCCGCAGGCGGCAGACTCGACTTTCTACGAGCAATGCCACAGGGCAGTCTCGGAGCAGACCGATGTAAAGTTTGAGCATTTTTATCCCCCGCTGGAATCCTGGTTTAAAGTATATGCCTGTCCTTCTCCGGATGGCCTCTCTGTGTATTTCAATGACATCACCGAGCGCAAGTTTTCGGAAGAGGCGCTCAGGGAGTCAGAAGCCAATTATCGCGCGATTTTCGACGCCGTCGACGATGCGATCATGGTTCATGACATAGAGACGGGCGAGGTGCTCGACGTTAACCGGAAGGCGTGCGAGCTGTATGCCTGCACCGCCGAGGAAGCACGCAAGCTCGTACCGCAGGGCTGGAGCACAGGCGAAGCTCCCACCACGACCCGCGCCGCCCTCGAGCGCATACAAAAAGCAGCCGGGGGAGAGCCTCAGTTTTTCGAGTGGCAGGCAAAAGATAAGACAGGCCGCAAATTCTGGGTCGAGGTGAGCCTCAAGCGCACTCGCATAGGGGGCGAAGACCGCGTGCTGGGGGTGGTGCGCGACATCAGCCTGCGCAAGCAGGAGGAAGAGCAGTTACGCGAGCAGGCGGCCCTTCTCGACCATGCGACGGACGCGATCATCGTTCAAGATATGGAGGGCGTAGTCCTGTACTGGAATAAGAGCGCCGAGCGAATGTATGGATGGCAGGCCTCGGAGGCGAAAGGCAGGAACGTTCGTGACCTCCATTATAAGGAGAATCTGTCGCAGTACAGGGCTGCAAGGAGTGCTTTGCTGAAGGACGGATTATGGTTTGGCGAGATACGCCAACACACACAGGATGGCAAAGAGATCATTGCCGAGTGTCACTGGACCCTTGTGCCCGGAGACGCCGGAAAGCCGAAATCGATGTTTGCGATAAACACCGACATCACGGAGAGAAAGAAACTCGAAGCCCAGTTCCTCAGGGCGCAGCGAATGGAAAGCATCGGCGCGCTCGCGAGCGGCATAGCCCACAACCTCGGCAACCTCCTGTCGCCGATACTTCTCGCGATTCAGATGCTCAAGCGGAAGTTTACCGATGAGGAAAGCCAGCACATGCTCGCCATCCTACAGATCAACGCCGAGCGCGGAGGGGAGATGATAAGGCAGGTGCTGGAATTCGCCAGAGGAATAGAAGGCGAGCGTATAGAGCTTCAACCCACACACCTGATAAAAGAAGTCGCCAGGATTCTGGAGAGCACCTTCCCTAAAGCTATCGACATTAAAGTATCCATCGCGAAAGACCTGTCGACCGTTGTGGGTGACGCGACCCAGATGCATCAGGTCTTGATGAATCTCTGCGTGAATGCGCGGGACGCGATGTCTGGC
>DASTET010000143.1:0-3334 GCA_035709445.1 Blastocatellia bacterium
TACATCATACCCGAGCGTGTGCTCATTAAGCTCCTGCGCCCGGCCCTCGATATAGTAATCGCATATCAGGCGCAAAAACTTCTTCTTCTTATGGGCATTGATAAAATGCCTGCTTTGTAAAATCCTATCGAGCGCCTCGCGAACATCATCCGGCCCGATCGCTTTAGAGGTCTGTTCTACCATGCTGGTTTTCATTTAATGGCTCCCGACCTCAAAATGCGGTCCAGACGCTCGGCCTGGATAAGTTGAAATATATCGGGACAAGTCGATAGACTGCTCGGCTCGTTTGCCTGTTACCGAACAAGTTACACAACCCGATCTTAACCTCTGCTCCTACGCTGCACCTCAATCAACTCTGAAGACAATAATCGCCGCCCATTATTTGCTACATCCTTAAATCCCAGCGATTAAGCGACCGTTAAAACGTTAAATTAACCTGTTAGTTTACTGTAAAGCTATTGACTCTATATCTATTTAGATTTAATCTGCGGACGACCGCTATTTTCTCGCTAATACCAATCTGTACCGAAGAAAGCCTGACGGAGGCCATTCTACGCCCGGAAGCAGGCTGTGACAATGGTAGAGTGTCGGTTTAACGTGTCCTGGTTGATTGTTCATATCGCAGAGCAAGTGGTTCGAGAATCAAGCCTTATCAGTCCAAGAAGCTAAGTGGGCTAAGGAGAAGCTACTGATGCTAAACAAACTAGATCCGCTCCTTCAAAAAAGGTCTGTCTTTCAGGCGGTGCTGCTCTTGCTGGGCGCGGGCTTTCTAAGCGCGGCCCTTGCACAGACGACCACCGTAGGAAGCATAAGCGGCACTGTAAGGGACCCGAACGGGGCCGTGGTCCCTAACGTCGAGGTTACGATAACGGACGAGAGGACGGGGGCCGTGCGGACGGTCAACACCGGAAGCGACGGGATATATTCGGCCCTGAGCCTTCCTGTAGGCCGTTACACGGTGAGCGCGTCTCCTCAAGGGTTCAAGCGGACGGTCGCATCCGGGTTGGAGCTGCACGTAAGCGAGAACCTGGTTGTCAACCTGACGCTGGAGATCGGGCAGGTGAGCGAAACCGTCACCGTGACGGCCGAGGCGATCACGATAGAGACAAAGAGCGGAAACGTCAGCAGCCTGATCGGAGAGAAGCAGGTTACAGAGCTTCCGTTGAACGGTCGCAACTATTCGCAGCTTGCCTTGATGGTCCCGGGTGTTTCTCCCGCAAACGGGACGCCCGGCGGTTTTGCGAGCAGGGGCACGGGTCTCAACGGCGGCGTCGATATGTCGGTCAACGGCAACGGGTCGAACCAGAATCTATGGACCGTAGACGGCGTCAACAACATGGACGTCGGGTCGAACCGGACGCTGCTCGTCTTTCCTTCTATAGATTCGATTCAGGAATTCCGCGTCGAGCGCAACAGCTTCAGCGCGGAGTTCGGACAGGCGCAGGGCGCGGTCATCAACCTCGTCACAAAGGGCGGCAGCAACCAGTTTCACGGCGCGCTCTTTGAATTCCTCCGCAACGACGCGCTCAATGCTACGGATTTCTTCCTCAATCAGGCGGGTCAGGACAAGGCCCCGCTACGCTACAACAACTTCGGCGGCAACTTCAGCGGTCCGATCTTAAAGAACAGGGCTTTCTTCTTCTGGAGCGAGGAGTGGCGTCGCGAGCGGCGCGGCGTTGCGCTTCCCACCCAGAAAGTTCCGACCGCTGCCGAGAAGCTTGGCGATTTCAGCGGGTCGCTTACGAGCACCCTGCCGCACCGGCCCGGCGCGGGAGAATGCACAACGCCCGGCCCGAACCCGACCGACCCGGACTGCTTCCCCGGCAACCGGATTCCGGCAAACCTTCTCAGCCCGGCGGGTCTTGCGATCCTCAAGGTCTTCCCCGATCCGAACTTCTCTTCAGGGGGCGACGCAAACTGGATTGCGGCCCCGTTGCAGCCGATAAACACTCGCCAGGACCTTATCCGAGGCGATATCAATATCAGCAGCAACTGGAACCTGATGATCCGCTTCATCAACGAGGAGTGGACTCACGACCGCGCGTCGGGCAACTTCTGGGGAGACAGCCCGTTCCCCACCCTGACCTCGGATTGGGAGCAGCCGAGCTACAGCTTCGCCGTAAAGCTTGCGACCACGCTTTCAGCGACATCCGTAAACGAGTTCCAGTTCTCGCGGGCGGGCAACGACATTCTCATCAACACGAGCCCCGAGACCGCAGCGCTAAACGACGAGATCGCCTCCAAGTTTCCCACGGTATTTCCCAAAGAGGCGGGCGTCGGATTGCCGACCTTCTGGGGAGGCGACGGCTACCCGGCTCTCTGGCACCAGGCGCCCTGGACCAACCAGGAAGACCTCTACATCTGGAAGGATGATTTCTCGAAGGTGAAGGGCTCGCACGACATCAAGCTGGGCGCACTCTTCAGCCACAACATCAAGAACGAGATCAACGTCGGGGCCAACGAGGCCGCGCAATTCTGCGGCACAAACTCCCGCACCGGTAATATTATTGCCGATCTGCTGGTGAGAGACCTGCCGCTCGGCTGTTACACCGAGCGCGATCACCGCGAGAATGTGCTGGGCCGCTGGCGCGACCTTGAATTCTACGGCAACGACACCTGGAAGATTCGCCCGACCGTCACGCTCACAATGGGATTGAGGTGGTCGAAATTCGCCCAGGCGTACTCTAAGAACGACCGCATAAGCAACTATTTCCCGCGACTCTTTAACGGCACGGACCCGCTTAGCGGTCTGGTTCAGGCCGATACTCAGGGGTTCAACCGGTCCCTTGTCGAGCCGTATAACGGCGGCTTCCAGCCCCGAGTGGGTCTGGCCTGGGACATCTTCGGCGACGGCAAGACGGCGCTCCGCATGGGCGCCGGGCGTTATATGAGCCGCACGAACGTCATCGAAGACCTTCTTCGCATGGCCGGAAATCCCCCCTGGACTGCTACGGTCAGCAGCAACTGGGGCGGGAGCACTGCAAACCTCGGCGATGATCCCACGTTCCGCAGCCTCGACAGCATCAACCCCGGGTTGATAAATGCGGTCGCAGGCGTCGGGCCTAACACGGCCTTCAACGCGGTTAGCGAAGACTTTCGCCCGCCCGAGAGCTGGCAGTGGAACCTGACGCTCTCTCGCGAAGTCATGAGGAATACGACTGTGGAAGCCTCCTACATCGGCAACCACGGTCTCCACATCTGGCGGCGAGGGGTGAACTTTAACGAGGTCGTTCCGAGCGCGCGGCTCCAGATCGCTCAGATCAGGAGAGCGGGCGGCGACCCGACCGCGCAGATCGCCGCCAATCGCCTCCTGCCGGGCGTAGGCCCCATCACG
>DASTET010000144.1:0-20982 GCA_035709445.1 Blastocatellia bacterium
CGTCACATCGGCTCCGCTGAAATAAAGCTCAGAAATTCCTGTTGGCCGAACGTCGCGGCTCTTTCGCATTCAGTAGAAAGGATTATATTATCAGCGTGATCATACATACACATTGACGTTAACATCGGATCTTGATGGAGAACGAGACATGAGAAGAGTCTTAATCATTGGAGCGACGTCGAGGATCGCTCAGGAAACAGGTATATGCTTTGCCAGAGCCGGGTGCGACCTCTTCTTAGTAGGGCGCGACGCGGAGAAACTCAGGTCTACTAAAGCGGCCTTGGAGAAAGCAGGGGCGAGGCGCGTAGAAATAGTCTCTCGTGATCTTACACGTGTAGACACACATCAGGAGCTTATAGACACGGTGATAGCGACCCTCGGCGGCATCGATTCAGTGCTGATAGCTCACGGAGTATATGAGGACCAGTTAGAGTGTGAGCGCAGCGCTGCTAAAACACTAGACATAATCTATGTAAATTTCACGAGCGTCGTGTCGCTGCTGACATTACTGGCCAACTACTTCGAGCATCAGCGCAGCGGCATTATAGCAGTTATAACTTCCATCGCGGGGGACCGCGGTCGTCGAACTCACTACATTTATGGGTCAAGCAAGGGGGCGCTAAACATATTCTTACAGGGTTTGCGGAGCAGGCTATATAAGAATGGAGTATCCGTAGTCACGATTAAACCGGGATATGTCGACACGCCGATGACGGCCTCCCTCGAGAAGAACATACTCTTTGCCAAGCCGTCTTACGTAGGCCAGAAAATCTATATGGCGATGAAGCATCACAAGGACGTGGTTTATGTTCCGGGATTCTGGCGCTTCGTCATGTACGCGATCAGGATCATTCCAGAGAGCCTGTTTAAGAGAATGAGCTTTTGATTACCATCCCGATGCGTCTCTCGCGGCTCAACCGTTTGCTTCCCCCTTGATGCCGTCCAGAGGCGATAGGAACCGGTTCTGTGGCGATTGATTCAGCGGGGGCGGCAGAGAGCAGCGAAAGACGCGCGCATTCTCGAAGCCAAGCCATCCGGCAATTCTATCCGCCTCCTTACCTATCTTGTGCCAGACAGTCCTGCCCGCATCTTTAAACAGGCTGACGAGGATATGAATCTCCTTTTTCTCTGTCTGCATATCCCAGACGCCACCAACTTCGCCGTCCATGAGAACAACATATGTCGCATTCCCCGAGCTGTCATAGATATGATTATAATATTCAGGAGACAGGTATCGTATCCGATTGGCAGCTTTATAAGCCATCATATAAGCGTCCCAGGCCGGCAGCAGTTTGACATCGCCCGGGAGTTTTTCCGGACAAGACAAGAGCCGCTCCATGCCGGATCGGGGCATCAGACACTCTCCGGTAATTCCTTGCACCTCCAGCTTTACCATTTCCTTGCTTACTATCTCCAGCGCCTGCTTTGTTTCCGATCTGGACAACCCGCTCCACCATTGAAAATCTTGAGCGGTCGCCGGACCATACGTCTCGAAGTAACGGCGAGCGAGTCTCACTATCGCTTCTGGCTCAGGCACAGAGCGGATATCGAAGGCGGGAACCCAGTTTTTAAACGAGGTGTATTCGAAAAGATTGCTCTTATAACCGCCCCGCACGCCCGCGCGGACCAGTAGTCCCTGCGAGCACATCTCCGCCACGATAAAATTCAGCGCACGCTTCACCGCTTTCATTTCGGGGGAGATTGCCTTGCCTAATTCGTTAACAGTAAGGCACTGGCTTTCGGTCAGCACGCTCAAAAGCTCCACAGTCGACCTGTATTCCCTCTCCGTGACTCCAGACTTCTCTATGAGTTTTTGGAAGGCTGACCGGGCGATCCTTTTTGTGGCCTGAAATGCCATCGGCGCGTCGCCGCTTGAGAGCAGGAACATGCTTCCGCGCATGCATCGCATTCTGATCAACCGGCGCTCTTTGTATATGGCCGTATCTATGTCCGCCATTGTCACGTGGGCACTACGGTTCAGCAGCGAGAAGTAACAACTCGGAGATGCGCCATACACGCCTATCATATAAAAGAGCTTCTGGGAATTACCTTGCTCCTTCACATCGGCATTAAGATGCTGTTCGAGCCTCAGAAATGCATTGACCCTCTTTATGCTCACCCTGTCTATCATAAAAAAATCTTTTCCTCGTTTGGATGACTATCGGGACGGGGTTAGCGACAGAGGTTCTGATGACCGGATCCCGGGCCGCCAACGAGTCTTCACTTCTGCCTGCTTGCATTTACGATGAAGCATCTGCAACTCTTCTTCACCTGGATGGGGTTTCATTTCTATTATGGTCTCTCCTGACAATCTCGCCTCTCTGCGTTGCGACAAGCAGAGGGGTGCAAAAAAAAACTTGACTTAAAAAACTAAAGAGAGTAAGGAGTAATGCGCAATACATCTGAGCAAGAGCATATTATATATCTCGTTTGTAAATATCCGAAGTAAGTTCTCACTCAATCAGGTTGCTCTTGCGGTTAAACTTTGAGATGAGCACGGATCTTATTTTTTCGATTCGTGGTCGCTGTATTTGATGAGACTCAGGACTGCTATTTGACATATCCAACCGACTGGCCGTAACGCGTCTGTGGGAAGGAGACCTCAAAAGAGCGTCTGCTTCGACAAGCTCATATCACTTAGCGCCTGACGCGTTGCTTAGCACGCAGTCAAGCAGGCTCATCATTGGTGTGTTCGGCAGGTGTGTTTCTGAACTGAGCATTCGTCAACGGATTCGCCGACGGCTCTTGAGCAGGGGATAATTAAGAAGAAAGGATGACTGGAGATCTTCTGCGACAGAAAAACACACCTGATTGCGCGGCTTTCGACAGGCAATAGCATGAAGGTAATCACTGTGCAAACCACTTTGTCACAACGCCGTTGTTCCTGATGTCCCATCTCAGGTTGGGGGCTTCAAGTGGTGTGAGGAGGTATCATGGCCCATATAAATCGTATCGTTGTTGTGGATGAGTATAAGATCTTGTGCGATGCCGTGGCCCAGGCAGTAGCTCGCCAGGATAATTATCAGGTCGATACGCTTCCCTATAGCGCCGAGGTTGTAAAACAGGCCAAAAAGCTACAGCCCGATGTACTCGTCCTGAATGCGTTCTATCAGAAGGACAGGGTGCTCAATATCACCAGGTCTCTCTCCCTGGAAAACCCCAACATCAAGATAGTAATTATGGGGGTGCTGGACAACGGAAGAGATATACTCGATTTTGTTGAAGCGGGCGCCGCCGGTTATGTTCATTACACCTCATCTCTCGAAAATCTTTTGACGACCATAGACCTCGTCATCTCGAACAAAACCATGTGCTCTCCGGATGTCGCCTATTCGCTCTTCTCGCGGCTTGCTGAGCTGTCCGTTCGCGTGAAGCCTAATGGCGCGAACGGCAAGAAGCACCTCACATCTCGCGAGATGGATGTCATCGACCTGATAGCCGAAGGGCGATGCAACAAAGAGATCGCAAACCAGCTTCTCATCTCTATATCGACCGTCAAGAATCACGTTCACAACATATTGGAGAAGCTGAATCTTCAGCACCGTCTCGACATCGCGAAGTACGCCTATGAGAAGGGGCTCGCGAAAGGACGTGAGACAGGGCTTCAGGCCCGGTATGCCCGAAAGGCTTCCTAGCTTCTCAACTTGCTTGTCCGAATTCAAAAGGCACCTTTCGCGATCATCTATCGTCAAGCGATTGCGAGGGCCAAATTACCGATTTTTGCATCCGAACCCTAAGTCGAGAATGAACTCTAGCCGCTAAAACTCAGGATTTTTTGCGGAAAGAACTTAAGTTTCAAATGCAATGATCAGTAATAGCCCCGGATCATTACAACCCCTCACACGATTGTCCATTCGTACTAGTTCTAGATCCGGATCTGGTAGGTAGGATTCATATCCGGGCAGGGTGGCTCATAGATCGCTTTTTGGCCACAGTATCTATAGATTTAGGTTTTTCGCTGAGCTATAAAGATGGGCGTCAAATACGAAACCGGCAATACCTCGGCCTTGAAGGATCTCTTCGAGTAACACAGGCGCTTTGCCTGCTCGAAAATGTCCGTAGGTCCACATCAACAGGTTATATTGGGGGCGAGCCTGCCCGGAGGGACGTATGGTCGCAAATCTGTCACTTTCTCTTCAGAATCCAGCAGGTGTGGACCGGCACATTCAGGCAGCTCTGATCGAGGAGCCTGCGCGCTCCGGGACAGACATGTGGCTGATGCTTGCGCACGATTTGAGAAATCCGCTCATCGCGATGCAGAGAGTAATAGAGATCGCTATAACCGATTCCCGGAGTGACCATACACGAAATATGTTGACCCAGGCGCATACCAACTGCGATCTGCTCTTAGAAATGCTCACCGATGTTCTGGATTCTCATCGCCCGCAAAGCTACGCGAAACCGCTCGGCAGGCAAGAGGCCAGTCCTGCCGTGATAGTCGAGAGATGTTCGAGCCTGGTCCAGGCCTTGATCGCTGAAAAGGGTATAAGCCTTCGTTCTTGTGCGCCGCCGGACCTGGCGAGTGTTGCAGCAGACGAACGCAGCATCATAAGAGTGTTGACCAATCTCGTACACAACGCCTTAAAGGCCTCTCCGGTCGGCGGAGTTATAGAAGTCAATGTGGAGGAGGGTTCAAACGACTCCCTCGTCTTCTCCGTGAAGGATTATGGGAGCGGGATTCCCCCGCAAGAGGCGGACAGAATCTTCGACATGAGCTATCAATGCGCGCCATCTCAGGCGGCCCAGGGATCGGGATACGGCTGGGGACTCTACTATTGTAAGAGAACGATAGAAGCTCTCGGCGGCGATATCTGGGTCGAATCCTCAGAAGGGGGAGCCGAAAAGGGGACCGTGATCTCTTTCACGGTCCCCGCTTGCTGATGTAGCAGCCGAGTAGAGCCAGAGCATGTCAGCACCAAGTTTACCCACTAGAGTGATAATTGCAGACGATCATAAACTGTTTCGCGAAGGCCTTAAAACTCTCTTGCAGAGGGACCCGGGGATTAGGGTTGTCGGCGAAGCCCGCAATGGCGAGGAGGCGGTCGCCCTCTCTGAGAGCCTCACCCCTGATGTCATCCTGATGGATATTGAGATGCCCATCATAGATGGCATAGAGGCGACGCGGCTCATCAGCCAGAAGAACCTCCTGACCAAAGTGCTCATGCTGTCAAACTTCGAGGAAGACGAGCGCGTCTATCAGGCGATGCTGGCGGGAGCCAAAGGTTATGTCGTAAAACGTATAGGCACGACCAGCCTCATAGGGATACTCAAGGCTGTCCAAAACAACGAGCTTCTGGTGACGCCCTACCTGGCGAGCCTGGTCCTGCGCGAGAACAGTCAATCGGCAGACAAGGCGAAAGGCGACGGCTTCAACCTAACCGAGCGGGAAGTCAAGATACTGGAGCTGCTGGTCAAAGGCTATAGCAATAAAGAGATCTCCAATACCATCTATATCAGCGTGGATACGGTCAAGGCGCATCTGAAGCACATTTTTGACAAGCTCGGAGTAGACTGCCGGACCAAGGCCGCAGTTAAAGCCATAAAACACAACATCGTCCCGGAGCCGCAGCCGAATAACTGAAGCCCCGCGCCTGATAGCCCCCGACGCCTCACCACATTGATCTCATTTTATCTGCCTCCCGTCTTAGCGGGGCCTTCGGCTCATGGCTGATTGCATAAGCCACGGGGCGGCATCGAATTGCCAGCTTTCCACTCAGGAGAGGTTACAAATACCCGAAAGGGTAATTACATGCGCAATCTCAACGTAGTAGGCTGCCGTGAACTGACATTGCAGCTTGATGAAAGGCCAATGGTGTATGAGTCAGATATATCCTCCAGAAACATCACAGATAAATAGAACCCCGGCCACGTCTATAGAGTTCGATAACCGCATCTACAAACACGAAGCGAAGGCGGTTCTCAAGCGAGTATTCAGGTACTTAAGCATCATCGGCAGGCATCTCACATGGGGGAAGATCATTAACTTCGTCAAGATCGAGCTGGACTATCTGCTGGTCAGGGAGAATTGTACGGGCAAGCCCTGGTCGGCCAAAATCGAACCCACGAACATATGTAATCTTCAATGTACTTACTGCCCCCGCGAAGATACCCCGTACACGCTCGGGATGATGCCGATCGAGAGGTTCCGGCACCTGATCGATGAGATCAAGGATCACACCTTCATCATCGCGCTGCACCTGTGGGGCGAGCCGCTGTTGCATAAACAGCTGCCCGATATGATCCGCTATGCGGTCGACGCGGGGATAGGCACCTACATCAGCAGCAATTTCAACCGGCTGACCGAGGAGCAGGCGAGGAGCATCATCGAGTCGAAGCTCGATATGCTCACTATCTGCGTGGACGGGTCAGAGCAGGACACCTACGAGGTCTTTCGCAAGGGAGGCCACCTATCTAAGGTGCTGAAGAACACGGAAGACTTCATCAAGATCAGGAGTCAGGCGAAGAGCAAATACCCTTATGTCGAGATGCAGTTTCTTGTCACGCCTCAGACCGAGCATGAGATCCCGCGAGTGAAACGCCTGGCCCAGCAGCTCGGCGTAGATACGTTCAAGGCGAAGCCCGTCTACCCGATCATGGTCGAGCGCAAGGGCGAGTTCTTCATGCCGGATGGCGAGGAGTACTACCCGATCAAGAGGCGCGAGAGACGCAAGACCTGCTGGTGGCTGTGGAGGACCATCACAATCGGATGGGAGGGCTCCGTCCTGCCGTGCTGTCGCGTCATGTTTGCGAGCTCTATGGGGAACGTGTTCAACACATCCCTGGCCGAAGTGTGGAACAACCCGAAGTACAAAGCTCTACGCCGTACGTTCGCAAAGAATGCCGAAGGGGCCAAACCCTGCGACGTCTGTCACGTGCCGTACACCTCTATGCACGGGTGAGTATCACGATCATTCAAGCCCCGGCAGAGAGCCAGAGAGAGATAGAGCGATCATGCAGGTAGCGCTAGACCAGATCAGGGTCGAGACAAGCAAGCCAGCAGGAGAACGCATAAAGGCGGAGCTGAAGAAGCGGCGATTCCTGTTGTGCCTGCTTGGCGTCGAGTCTGCACTGCTGTTTAAGGCGCTCGGCAATTCCGCGTTCTGGATAGATGAGGCGATCAACGGCCAGCTGGGCAAGAACATCCTGCTTTTGGGTTACCCCACCAAATGGGACGGCCAGTACCTGGTCGAGCCTTACTTCGACGTAGAGGCGACCAGGGGAGTCATCGAAGTCACTCACGTCTGGATACAGTATTACCTGACGGCCTTCTCACTGGCCCTGTTCGGCAATAACACCGTAGCGGCGCGGCTCCCTTTCGCCATCTGCGGACTGCTGACGGTCGTGGCGGTCTACTACCTGGCGCGTCGAGTCTCGGGAAGCGAGCGGATGGCAAAGCTGGCGGCTCTATTATTGACCTTTCACACGGGCTTTCTCATCTATAGCCGGTCCTGCCGTTATTTCTCCCTCTCTTTTCTGTTCTCCGTAGTCTTTGCGATTGCCTACTTGAGGTGGTCGGATCAGCCGAGCAATCGAAACCTCGTTATTTTCACACTCTGTTCTCTGATCCTGTTCTATGCGCATTATCCCGTATGGCCTTTCCTGATCTTCATGATGGGGCTTCACCTGCTGATCTTCGACAGAAAAAAGGAGGGGTGGATCAGTCGGATAAAGCAGTTCACCGTTTCGTGCGCGGTCGCGCTGGTCTTCATACTGCCCTGGGTGATATACGCCAGGCCCTTGAGCCACAACGCGCCCGATTGGCAGGGGGCGAGTTATTCATTGCGTCTCGCCATGTTCTTCTGGAAGGTCAATACCTGGATCTTTCCATTCCTCGGCCTCGTCGCGGTGCTGGGCGCCTGCGCTTTGCTGAACAGGGTCGGGGTCTTGAAGAGGAGCGACCGCCAGGTAAGGCTTCGGCCCGAAGCGTTTCTGCTGCTCAGCATGCCGCTGTATCTGGTCATCGTCATATTGGCCCGGCAGCCGATGTTCTCCACACAATATACAGCTCACGTCATACCCTTCTGCATGATCGTGGGCGCTTACCTGGTGCTGCGGATCAGAGAGCACAACCGATGGATCGCCTCCGTCACTCTGGCCGTCTTGCTCTCGACCAACCTGCTACAGGCTCTCCCATTCGTCTTGATAGAGAAGTCCGGCATAGACCCGGGCTTGCTCGAAGGCGTGGTCGAAAATCCCCGGGCTCAGTTCAACAGAGGCACCCCGCTGTCGCACTATCTGGTTGAGCAGCTGAGCTTGAGGTCGCACCTGTTCGAATATCTGCACTTTATCAACAACCCTTACCGCCACCGTCTGAAGGCCCTGGTCGAGTACCTGCAATCGCATGCCAGTCCTGACCAGGTTGTCCTCGTCCCCTGGCACGATGCCGATGCGGTCAGGTTCTACACCGACATGAGGGTCGTCTATCACTTCAAGCCGAGCTTCACCATAGAATCGATTAAGGCGATGGTCTATAAGCCGGGCTTAACGCTGGACTGGATCGTGCCGAACGCCTACTACGAGCCGGATCAGCCCCACTTCAAATACGATCTCGACGATTACGAGCGCGTGTACATTGATAGTCCTAAAGACTATATCTATGAAAACGAGCCGAACCTGGATTTCTTCATGTGGCGGACGAACCTCGATGCGCCCGACCGCTTCTTTATCCTGAAGCGGAAGACCGCGACCGCGCAGCCTTTGGCCGAAGCAGGCGGGACAGACAGTCTCGATCTCAGAAAAATTTCAGCTCCCGAGTGAAAGTATGAAGATAGGTTTTGTCGAGCAGTGCTTCGAGAAATTAGCGGTTGAGTACCTTATGTCGATCTGCGAGCGCGCAGGCGCAGAAATCGAACTCTTTCTTGACCCTACTCTCTTCGCCGACGCCTTCTATGAGAACAATCTCCTCGGGCGCGTCTTCGATATCAGCGACAGACTGGCTGATCGAATCGCCGCATCCGATGTCGACCTGCTCGCCTTTTCCGTCGTCTCGGACGATTACCTGTGGGCCGTCTCGCTCGCGAAGAAAGTGAAGGCGAGGCGCAACATCCCCACCATATTCGGCGGGGTCCATCCGACGGCCGTGCCTGAATATGTCGCCGCCAACGCGAGCGTCGATTACGTCTGCCAGGGCGAAGGCGAAGAGGCGATCGTCGAGTTGATGGATTGCCTTGCAAGCGGCCGCAAGCCCACAGGCGTGGCCAACCTCTGCTTCTTCGACGGCGACAGGCTGATCAAGAACCCGCTGCGCACTCTCGAATCGGACATGGACCTTCTCCCCTTCCCGAATAAGGAACTCTATTACGCTCAGATGCCCGTCCTGCGCAGGTTTTACATGACGATCACGAGCAAGTATTGCCCGTTCAAGTGCACGTTCTGCTACAACAGCACGCAACGGGAACTGTATTCGGGCAAGGGCAAGTACCTGCGCCAGCGCAGCCCCGAGAACGTCATCGAAGAGCTGGTGCGGGCAGAAAAGTACGACTACAAATACGTGCTCTTTAACGATGACATTCTGCCTTTCAACAGGCGATGGGTGCGCGAGTTCGCGCCCCTGTATCAGAAGCATATCGGGAAGCCCTTCTTCTGCTATTTCCACCCTCAGTATGCCGACAAGGAGATCGTGCGACTGCTGGCGGACGCCGGATGTGTGACGGCAAACATGGGAATACAGTCGATCGATCCGCTGGTCAGGAGCGAGATCTTCGACCGGTGGGAGACGAATGAAGATATACGCGGTGCGATCAACAATATTATGGACCGCAAGATATTCCTCAATACCGGCCACATAATCGGCTACCCCGGCGACAGCGAAGAGATACAGGAGCGCGCCGCGCTCTTTTATGCGGAGAACCCGCCCAGCATGGTCGGGTGTTACTGGCTGCGCCTGTATCCGGGGACGAAGATAACGAAGACCATAATAAAACAGGGCGGGCTCAGCGAAGACGAGATTGAGCAGATCAACAGGGGCGAAGGCAAGTCGTTCTGGCTGGGCGGCTCTGTGAAGAACATGGAAGAGATCCAGCCGTTTTCGGTGCTCCTCAATTGTATGCCTCTGATGCCTAACGCGCTGTTTCGCTACCTCCTGAAGAATAAGCGCTATCGAGCATTGAAGAAGCTGCCGCACATTATAGTGATGGTCGCCACGAGGTTCGCGCAGCTCTTATTCAACATGAAAGACATCTATGGCCGCTGGGGCCTTTATCTGCTCCTTGGCCGCATCAGGCTCTATGCGAGGCATATCCTCGGAATGGGACCAGAGAGCCTTCGCACCTTGAAAGCGCGGCAGAGGGCGGAAGTGAGCACGCTGAGCGCCGCAGATGTCCAGGGCGCTGCCGCGCCCGCCCGGCGTCTGAACGAATTACAGAGTATATCCGCAGCCGGCATTCCTAAACCGGCTGTGCTCACCCAGTTGACCAAACGCGATACCAGACTCGAGATCGAGAATTGAGACGGAGGGTTATCATATGTCTAGCAGGGCCAGCCTATTTCGCAGATTCCTTTCCCTGTTTTCGCGCAATTCGCGCCTGAAAGAGGCGAGAAAAGCAGATTCTTTCGTGCAGAGCCCGACACCATATGGGCACAGAGATATACCCACAGAGGTAATTGTACGGCCCCTTCAGCCCGTAGTATTAGTTCAAATTGAAAGACGCAAGTCTGCTGCAAATCCCAAGAGCTGAGAAGGAGGAAATGCATGAAAGTATTAAAAGTTTGCTTTTTGAGCCTGTTAATCACGTGCTTAAGTATCCCCATCGCCGCGCAGGTCGACCGCGCCAACGGGAAGCTGAGGATCATCGCGGGAGGAAGCGCCCAGGGCGCCGGGGTGAACGGGCTGGCTTTGCAAGTGCCTCTCCAGGCCCCCACCGGAGTGGCGCTGGGTAGCGACGGCTCGATATATGTGTCCGAATTTCAGGGCGGGCGAGTCCGCAGAATCGACACGGCCGGGCGAATCACGACAATCGCCGGGGGTGGAAACCTGTTGAATGGTGAGACGGGGCCCGCGCTGTTCACCAGCGTAATGGGACCTGCATCGCTGATCTTTGATAAAAAGGGAAACCTATACATTGCCGAACAGCTCGGCAATCGCGTTCGCCGGCTTAACAAGAAAGGCATCATTTCGACAATTGCCGGAAACGGAACTCCAGGCCCCACAAGCGACGGCGTCAGGGCCGTCGACACGGCGGTGAATGGACCCAACGGGCTTGTCTTTGATCGAGACGGGAACCTTTACGTCTCCGAGTTCTTGGGAAACCGGATAAGAAAAATCAGCCGAGACGGGATCATCACGACGGTCGCCGGAACGGGCAAGATAGGCTCTACGGGTGACGGCGGCCCCGCGATCCAGGCGAGGCTCAGCGGCCCGACGGGTCTCACGATGGATTCGAAAGGGAATCTCTACGTCGGTGAGATCATCGGCAATCGCGTCCGCCGCATAGACACCAGCGGCACGATCTCGACCGTCGTCGACAACATAGTCGGGCCGAGCGCGCGGGCTTTTGATCGTGACGGCAATCTCTTCATCGCGGAGCATTTCGATGAGCGCATCCGCAAGCTGGACGCGGCCGGCAACCTGACGACCGTCATGCAGACGGACGTCTATGGATTGGTCTTCGATCAGGAGAACAACATCCACATCGCGCAGATCACAAAGGGCCGGGTGGCGAAGCTCGAACCGACTGTTCAACCGGCGGAAGGCAGTGGCGATCTCTTCGCGCTCAGTTTCACGGCAGGCGTCGAGGCCAGGCCCGAACGCGATGGCGGACCTGGCAGAGATGCCATCCTGAAGACGCCTTCGGCTGTCGTCTATGACGAGACGGGTAATCTCTACATCACCGAGATCCTCGGCAGCCGCGTGCGAAAGCTCGACCCGCAAGGGGTGATCACCACTTTTGCTGGCACCGGCAAGAGGGGATTTTCAGGTGATGGCGGTCTGGCCATCAATGCCGAGCTCGACGGTCCCGGAACGCTCGGGTTCGACAACGCGGGAAATCTCTATGTCGTTGAAATCCTCGGCAACCGCGTCCGCAAGATCAGCCCCGATGGCATAATCCGCACCATCGCCGGAACCGGAACGGCAGGTTTCTCCGGAGACGGGGGGCCGGCCATAAACGCCCAGTTCAACCACGTCCACTGGGGCGGATTCGACAGGAACACCGGCGCGATCTACCTGGTCGACACGCTGAACCACAGGATTCGGCAGATCGATAAGAATGGGATCATCACCACGGTCGCCGGGACCGGTAAAGCTGCAAGCTCCGGCGATGGCGGACCGGTATCGGAGGCCAGCTTCAACCGGCCCGAGCAGCTCGCCATCGACAACGAAGGCAACTGGTACATCTCTGAAGGGGCGGGCCACCGGATTCGCAAGGTCAACAGGGACGGCATCATTTCGACCGTCGCGGGCACCGGCAAAGCCGGATACTCGGGCAACGGCAAAAAGGCTACGCGCGCCAAGCTGAACGGGCCTACCGGCCTGGCAATCGGCAACAAAGGACACCTCTACATTGCCGACACCTTTAACAGCGTGGTGCGCCGGCTTGATCCCGATGGCCGTATCTGGCTGGTGTTCGGCACGCCGGGCCAGCGAGGTCTCGCCGAAGGAGATGCCGACAAGACCCTGCTCGTCTCGCCGTGGGGGCTGGCCGTCCGCAAAAAAGGCGGCGCGGTCAGCGGCGGCTTTGATTCGATAGAGGCAGCGGAAGAAGAAGTGACTCTCGCGGATTTCTGCCCGGAGGCAGTGGCTGAGGGTTCCGGGGATGGGGGCGATAGGGTGGTTGTGAACGTCAAGAAGAAGAAGAGGCGATAACGCTAAACCAAAGAAAGGCTAGATAGCTCTATGTCGGTCATTCCGAATCGACGGCCAGTCAATGCGGTGGGCGCATTGACTGGCCATATTGCCACACCGAAGCTTCGCGCGAAATCGAGCGAGCGGGTGTTTCTCGCAGCAATTGCGCTCGTACAGCTTCTCGTCTTATTCACCAGCCTCGACAACGCGTACCTGAGCATAGGGGAAGGAAACACCGCGCAGCTCGGTAAAAACGTACTCGAATACGGTTACCCGAAAGCGTGGGACGGCAACTACCTGGTGGTCCCGCTTTATGAGACCACGGTCAACGATGATCTCGCATGGGTATCACACCCCTGGTTGCAGTATTATCTGGCCGCAGCCGGAATACTGGTCTTCGACACCACCAGCCTCGGCGCGCGATTCTTTTTTGTGTTGTGCGGGATAGGGGCGGTCATAGCGCTCTACTTCCTGGCGTTGAGAATCTCATCGTGCGGCCGCCTGGCCCTGCTGGCGACCTTGATTTTCGGCCTGCATCCTCTCTTCTGGTTCTACAGCAGGCAGAGCCGCTATTACGCGCCGACGATGCTGTTGATGGCTCTGGCGGCGCTCACGTATTTGAATTGGGCCGACCGGCAATCGAAACGTAACCTGGCATTCTTCATCGTCTCTTCAGCCCTGCTCTTTTACTCGCTCTACACCGTCTGGGGATTTACGATGCTCGCCATCGGAGTCCACTATCTCCTGTTTCGCAGAACCAGGCAGAACTTCGTGCAGTTTGCGCTGGCGGCGGCGGCGATCGGCGTATTGACTCTGCCCTTCTTCCTCTACGCGCCTCCACATTTTCATTTTGAAAGACCGCCGACGCTCGAAGGATACCCGTTGCGGCTGCTCGTCCACCTTTGGAAGATCCATACGCTCTATTACCCTCTCCTGACGTTACCCGTGTTGCTGGGGATTGTCGCGCTGGTCGCGCGGGCGAGCGGAGCAAAGAAAACCGAGACGACGCTCGGCTGGCGAAACGAATACTGGCTGTTGCTTGCCGTACCCGCCTACGTGCTTTTCATAGTCGTCTACCCGTTCTTCACGACGCACTACATGCTGCCCGTTTTGCCGGCGGGGGCGATAGTGACGGCCTACTTTGTGTTGAAGATCCGCGAGTATAATCGCTGGATTGCCGCGCCGGTTCTGGCGCTGCTGTTTGCCACAAACATCCTCCACGTCCTGCCCTATATACTTGTGGACAAGCTGAACCTCGGGTCAGGCAGAGTCGAATCGGTTCTGTCGAACCCGACTTGGACGCACACGCCGGGCACGCCCTTATCTCATTATCTGACCGAGCAACTGGCGGTGCGATTTTACGCTTTTGATTTCTTCGATTTCTTAACGAATGATTATCGCCATGAATTGAAAGGCGTCATCACCTACCTGAAAGAGAACGCCAGCCCCGACCAGACAGTCTATGTCCCCTGGAATGATGCCGACGCGGTCGCATTCTATACGGGGATGAAGGTGCGATACCACCTCGATACCACGTTCTTTAAGAACGAGCATCTCAAATCGCTCGCGCCCAAAGGTGATGATGCGGACTGGATCAATCCGCTCACGTTTGATATCCCACCTCACAGGTACCTGTCTGCGAAGTTCTTCGACGATTACGAGAGGATCAAATTCCCATACCCGAAAGAGTACTTCGAAACCTATCCGAATATAGATTTTTTTGGTTTCCGAACGAATAACGCGGCGCCCTCCTGGTTCTACCTGTTCAAATCCAAGACAAAGGGGGTTACAGATGGACAGCACTGATAGAGTAAGACTCGGCGAGCTGTTGCTGACGGTCGGGCTCGTGCTCGTCTTCGGCCTGATCTGGATGAAGTGGCCGGCCATCAAGGTCTCGTCCAAGACGCTTGAGCATTACGACAGAAGCAATCCCGTGGAACCCAACTGGCATAACGGCGTCGGCCTTTCCATCCGCGCCAAGCGGCTCGACGGCTCCGCGCACCTGGAGCCTCATTTCGAGGCCTATCGCGATCTGATAAACAGCCACATCGCCTTCTCGATCGTGATCGAGATACAGGGCGCGACATACCCGACGATGATCGACATGCCATATGACCGCATGCGACTTTTCGATTCCTCGGGGCGGGAGTACCGGCTCGCGAATCAGGGATTGTCCGAGCAGAGCAAGGATGGGAAGCTGCGACAGTTGCTGGAGACTTTAGACTGGTCAATCGTCAATAACACGTTCAGCCGTCAGCCGAGGACGGAGAAAGCTCTCCTGCTGTTCGAGCGCGAGCAGTCGATTGCGGACGTGTTGACGCTGCACCTGAACTTTTATCATCACCCCTACAAACAGGTTGACTTGACATTTGAGTTCGAGGATCAAACGACGCGCCCGCATGAGGAGTGATCTGTTCAGGGGGCAGCGCAAACCTCTCTTCTTCGTGTCGGGTGAAGCCGGGTTGATCGGCGCGAGCAAGAATCTCTCGATTTGGCTCGACCGCGAATCGAGCCGCTTTGCCGGGCCGGTTACAGTTCGATATGTGATCGAGGATGTCTAACCATCAGGTAAACAAGGAGGCAAGCAATCACATGAAGACGCAGGAACCCATACCGCTCTCCTCCGTCCGTGTTTCGGTCGTCATCGCTGCCCGAAATGCCAGCTCCTACATCTTCAAGAGTCTTCAGGCGATTTACAGGTCCAGCTACAGGAACCTGGAAGTGATTGTGGTGGATGACGCTTCTACGGATGAGACGCGGCAAATCGCTTCGAGATTCCCATGCCGTGTGATTTCGCTCCCTGAGCGTTGCGGCCCCGGCAAGGCGCGCAACATCGGAGTGGCGGCCTCAACGGGCGACATCATCTTCTTTACGGACGCTGATGTCCTGGTGACACAGGACGCAATAGAGAAGGCCGTACGTATTCTCGGCGAGAATCAGGAGATCAGCGCAATCATCGGATGTTACACGAGGCAGATCCCGGAGCAGGATTTTGTCTCGACTTATAAGAACCTGCTGCACCACTATGTCCACCACCGATCTGCCGGCGCAGTGATAGGGTTCTTTACCGCCTGCGGTGCGATAAGGCGTGAGGCATTTGAACTGGTCGGCGGCTTCGACGAGTCGGCTATCGATTGCGCGCTCGAAGACCTCGATCTCGGGATGCGGCTTCACGGGCGGGGTCGCAGAATCGTTCTCTTCCCGGATATCCAGGTCACCCACATGAAGCGCTACACGCTGCGCAGTCTCATCCAGTCGGACTTCAGACAGAGGGCCATACCCTATACGGTCCTCATGCTGCGCAACCGCGTCTTTCCCGATCAATTGAGCACGAAGCGGTCCGACCGCGCCAGCGTCTTTCTCGCCTATTTATTCTTGTTGTTGCTTGCCTGCTCGCTGGTCGCGGATGCGTCCTGGGCCTTCGTCGCGTCTGCCGCCGTCGCGTTTGCCCCGGTCCTATATCTCAACCGGCGTTTCTATGGCTTTCTCTTGAAAGAGAAGGGAGCAGGCTTCCTCCCGAGGGCGATTGCCATGCAAGTGCTGACCTATCTGCTCAGCGGACTCGGGCTGATGGTGGGCCTCTTTATATACTTTTTCCGAGGAGCCGGACAGAGCGATCTCGATCGAGGCTTGTCGCATAGCGAGGCGCAAAGCAGGTCTGCTTTCAGCGGGCTGACCCTGCCGCGCCCCAATCCTAATATAATGTCCGTAGTCCCGCATCAACCCGCCAGGCCCGAAACGGGACTCATAAGAATGGCCTTCAATGAGAACCCGGTCGGCCCTTCTCCGCTTGCGCTCGACGCGATCCGGAGCGCGTTGCTCGGCCTCAACCGTTACCCTGACAGCCGAGGCACAGATCTCAAGCGGGCGCTGGCGCGAAAACATGAAATCGAGCCGGAAAACATCATCCTGGGGCAGGGAGCAAGCGATATACTGGAGATGATCACGCGAGCTTTCCTCTGCCCCGGCGATGAGATAGTCATCCCCGATCCCACATTCCCGTACTACAAGATGCTCGGAGAACTCTGCGGGTGCAGCACGGTGTCGGTCCCGCTCTGCAATCACACGGTCGATCTTCTAGCCGTGGCATCGGCGGTCACAGCGAGAACCAAGATCATTTTTATTGCCAACCCGAATAACCCGACGGGGACGGTCGTGAGACAGGCCGATATAGAGCGATTTCTCGACCGCGTCGGCGACCATCTGGTGATCGTCTTCGACGAAGCCTACATAGACTATGTGATCGACGAGAATATCGACACCGTGCGCCTGCTGTCGCGCAGACCCCTGGTCGTAGTGCGGACGTTCTCGAAGATTTTGGGACTTGCAGGCAACCGAATAGGTTATGGCATGGCCGATCCGGCCATAATCGAAACGCTCGCCAGGCTCCGGCGACCATACAACACATGCTCTCTGGCACAGGCTGCCGCCCTGGCAAGCCTTGAAGATTACGAGCACCTGGAGAAGACGATCCAGACCGTCGCACAGGGCAGATCGTTTCTCTGCCGCGAGTTCGACCGACTCGGCCTCGATTACGTGCCGAGCCATACGAACTTCATTCTGGTGGACCTGCGCGCGAGCACGGAGAAGGTCACGAAGGAACTGCATTCGCGAGGGTTCCTGGTTCGCCCCATGCCTCCCACGAGCATACGCGTCTCTGTTGGGACCGCCGAGCAGAACAGGGGCTTTATCAAGGGATTAGAATTCGCCTTGCAAAAGACCGGGCGGCAGGCTGAAACGGCTGATGTCTCGATAATGCCTTCGATTCCCGCTTTGATAGACGCTTTCAAACTGAGAGGAGATTTTGCACATGATTACACTGATCAGTCCGCCAAGCCTTAAGACTTTCTCAGGACTTCAGATGCAAACACCTAATCCTCCCGTGGGCCTGGCCTATATCGCCGCGTCGGTCAAGGAAGCCGGCTTCGCTTATCACGTTATAGACGGAACAGGCGAGGCCCTCGACTCGATTCATCCTTATGCGGACCGTACAGACCTTATGATTCAGGGTCTCTCTCTGGAAGAGATCGTAGAGCGAATCCCGGCCGGCACGAATCTGGTCGGCATCGGCTGTCTATTCAGCTCGCTGTGGCCCATCACGCGTCGCCTCGCCGAAGGCATACGCGCGCGGTTCCCGCACGCCCTGCTCGTGCTCGGGGGAGAGCACGGCACGGCGCTGCCGGAGCATGTTCTCGAGACCAGCCCCTTTGACGTGGTCGTGCTTGGCGAGGGCGAGGAGACGTTCGTCAACGTCATACGCGCGCATGCGGCAGGTGAGTCATTTCACCGGATCGTAGGGGTCGCCTTCCGCGATGGCGATAAGATCGTCAATACGGGGCTCTCAGTGCGCAGAAAAGATGTCGACGCTATCCCGCTGCCGGACTGGGACTCACTGCCTATTCGGGAGTACATGGCTCGCCACCAGAGCAACGGGATCAACCTGGGTATCTCCATGCCACTCGTCGCCACGCGAGGCTGCCCGTTCAAGTGCACGTTCTGTTCGAGTCCGGGCATGTGGACGCAGCGATGGGTGCCGCGCGACCCGAAGCTCGTAGCAGACGAGATAGAGCTATACCACAAGAAATACGGCGCAACAAACTTCGATTTCCAGGACCTGACGGCCATCGTCAAGCGGCAGTGGATATTGGATTTTACCGGCGAGCTGATCGATAGGGGGTTGAACATTACCTGGCAGATGCCGAGCGGCACGCGCTCTGAAGTGTTCGACACAGAGGTCGCGGAGCTGCTCTACAAGTCCGGCTGCCGCGCATTAGGATTTGCGGTCGAGAGCGGCTCGCCCGAGATGCTCAAGATCATCAAGAAACAGGTGAACCTCGACAGGATGGTGGTCTCAATACGGGCTGCGGTCAGTCGCGGGTTGAAGCTGTCGTGCTTCATCGTCATAGGATTTCCCGACGACACTCCGGCGACGGTTAAGCAGTCGCTCAAGTTCATCAGGAAGATGGCGTGGCTCGGCGTCTATGACGTGCAGGTGTCAAAGTTCGTGCCCTACCCCGGCTCGGAGCTGTTCAGACGGCTGCTGAACGAAGGGAAGATCAAGCTGGACGACGAGTTCTTCGTTTCGGCGATGGACTTCTTTTCCAACAAGGCGCCCTCCTACGCCGATGCCATCTCCTCGACTCGTCTTTTCTGGTCGATGCTCTGGTTGCTGCTGAACTTCTACGTGATCTCGTTTGGCTGCCGTCCCTTCAGAACGCTGCGCGCACTGTCGAAGGCCATCTTCATGGGGATCGAAGAGACGCGCTACGCGCGATGGTTCATCGATGTGGTCTACACCCGCCGCCACTGGCGCAAGCTGGCCAAGCAGGCTGCTCGCGGGGCTGTCTGGGACTAGGGATCTGACTGCGGGTTTGCTGACTTTAATCCACAGGGCTTCAAGCGGGAGCCACCCCATTGTCGGCGGAGGAGAAGATGTCAAATAGAGAGCTGAAGATCATCGATTGCACGCTTCGCGACGGCGAGCAGGCGCCGGGCGTCTTCTTTACGACAGAGGAGAAGCTCGCCATCGCCGACCTGTTGGATGCGGCCGGCGTCGACATACTCGATGCGGGAATGCCGAGCGTCTCTGAGCAGGAGAGAGAGACTTTAAAGAGCCTGCTCAATCGCGGGTACAGGGCGACCGTCGCCGGGACCGTGCGGGCCACTCGCCTGGACGTCGACTACGCCTTGTGGTGCGGGTTGAAGGAAGTCTTCTTGTTCATGCCGGTCAGCCCGCAGCACCTGCATCACAAGTTCGGCAAGACGCTTCAACAGATTCGTCCGAAGCTGGAAGAAGTCCTGCGCTACGCGGTCGAGGGGGGGCTTCGGACGCACTTTGTCGCTGAAGACACGGTTCGCGCGGACCCCGCCGAGCTCGCCTCAGTCTTCGACTCTGTCGCAGAGATAGGGGCCGCGAGCGTGATGATCTGCGACACGGTGGGCGTGCTCTGGCCCGAGGCTATGACGGCGTTTCTCGCGAGTCTCAAACAGCACATGAAGAGCGACCTGGAGATGGGGATTCACTGCCATAATGATTACGGTCTCGCCGTTGCCAACACGCTGTCGGCGGTGAGGGCGGGCTGCACGCTGGTAACAGGCACCATTAATGGGCTGGGAGAGCGGGCCGGAAACGCGGCCCTCGAAGAAGTCGTCTGCGCGCTCGAAGACCTCTATGGCCACCGCGTGAATATAGATAAGCGGATGTTGACGTTGCTCAGCCGCGTCGTGGCCCGCGCATCGGGGGTCTTCGTCACGCCGACCAAGCCCATTGTCGGTCTCAACGTCTTTCGCCACGAGTCGGGCGTGCACGTCGATGGAATGCTCAAAGACCTTTCCACCTACGAATCTATCGACCCGGACTCGCTCGGCTGCCGCCACGAATATGTCCTGGGGAAGCATTCGGGGACGGGGCTCGTGTCCTTCCTGCTCGAGCGAAGAGGCATAGCTGCGCGACCCGAAACGGTCTTGCGAATCTTGCAGCGCGTGAAAGCCGTGAAAGTCTCTGTAAACAAGCGCGCGTTCGATGAGATGGGCGACGCGCTCGAAGACTTTTGGGCGACTCACCTTTCCTTTGACGAGAGCGTGTTCTGGGAGATCGCCTTCGCCGAATTAGAAGCCGAAAAGCCCGCCAGACTCGCCGTGGATTTGTTCTGACCTTTTCGTCGTTGCAGCACAGCAGAGGCCGCAATGGGAATGACGCTAACAGAGAAGCTGCTCTTGAGAAGGGTCTTTGCGCCGGTATTGCCCGGCAGCAAGTATTATCGCATTCCGGTCGATCTGCTCCTGGGGCATGATGCGACGATAGCGCTGCTCATCGACAGGTTGAAGAAAGTCGATGGCAGCATTTTCGATCCCTCTCGTTGTTTTTTCGCGGCAGACCATTTTGCACCCCCCTCGACCCCAGAACGTGCGGACATATTGAGGCGCTATCTCGATTTCATCGAAGAGGCGCGCATCCCGCAGGACCTGCTCTTTCGCGGGATCAGTCATCAATTGCTGGTTGAAGACAGGCGTTGCCAGCCGGGCATAGTCGTCTGCGGAGCCGATTCGCACACGACCATGGCCGGCGCGCTATCGTGCTTCGCCACGGGTCTCGGCTCTACAGATGTCCTCGCGCTGTTGTTGACGGGCAGTGTCTTCCTTTCAATACCGGATTCGATGCGAGTGGAGATGAGAGGCCGCCTGCCCAACTGGCTGACAGG
>DASTET010000145.1:0-4471 GCA_035709445.1 Blastocatellia bacterium
TCTACCAGGTCACCTGCGGGCGCGAAGCTGTAATACCGCCTCCCGCTCATGTTGAAGTAGGGATAATCGATCTGCTCCTGGGCGCAATCCTCATCGTGATTGCCCAGCGTTGCGTAGAACTTAACGTTACGGTTGAGTAACTCGCGGTAGGGAATCTCGAAAACGTCCTTCAACCGATTCTTGCAACCCGGATAGGTGTTGTCACCTACCGTGAGAACAATCGAGTACGGCTTGCGCTCTTGCTCTACGATCATCTGCCGGGCGACAGCTATCTGGCGCTCGTCCGCGGTCCCTGCATCGCCAATGACGGCAAAACGAAACACGCCCGTTGCAGTAGGTAGTGCGCCATAGCGAGGCTTACCATGCGCCCGCGCTTCGGTTTGGGATGAGAGGCCGCCAGTCTCGATAGCTGCGCTAGGGAGCAGTAGGCATACAACCAGTGAAGCCAGGTAGTTTATTTACCCTTTACTCACCATCCGTTTCCCCTTTCTTCTGAATCAAACCGCCGAGGCGTGGTACGACTCCAGCAAAAAAGAGCACTTTACCCGCCTATTATGGACTATGCCCCATTACGCATCGAATGTTTGTGAGCCACGACACCGTGCAGAGTGCCCTGTATGACAGGTGCTGCCGGAGGCAGGCCCGGACTGCTCGCATAAGATGTAGCATTCAAAAACAATTGAGTAGCCGAAATGGGTCCCCAATCGTATTAGAGAAAGGATTGGAGAATCGAAGGCAAGACCCATTCCTGGCCGACTTATCACGGGCTACAAAGCAGGGCTGAAAAGGACAACCTTAATGAACAGTCAAATCCACTTGATGCTGAGAGCATTCTCCTGCGTTGCAGTTGTCTTCCTGGCCAGTGTTGCAGCGCGGGCGCAAGACCCGTTTGAGATTCAGATTTACGAGTACGAGACGGTTCCTAAAGGGATGTGGAACCTTGAAACTCATCTCAACTATGTCGGCCGCGGCACAAGGGTCTTCGAGGGGCCGGTCGCCCCGACTCACAATCAGTTTCATCTGACCTTCGAGCTGACCCGGGGCCTCACCGATCATGTAGAGTTGGCCGGCTACCTCGTGCTGGCGGCTCGTCCCGGCGGTGGCTTCGAATACGTGGGCTGGCGTGTCCGCCCGCGATTCAGGCTGCCGAAGTCGTGGCGGTTGCCTCTAGACATAAGCCTCAGCGGCGAAGTCGGGTTCCCCCGCGAGCCATATGAAGAAGACTCCACCACGCTCGAACTCAGACCCATAATCGAGAAGCGGCTAGGTCGTTGGCAACTAGATTTCAATCCGGTGATTGGACGCGCTCTTAGTGGCCCGGGCACAGAAGAGGGGTGGGATTTCGAGCCGGGGATGCGCGCAGGATACGAGCTGAATAGACGTCTAGACCTGAGCCTGGAGTATTATGGCTCGACCGGGCCGGTGACGAATAGTTTGCCGCTTCGAGAACAGGTCCACCAGTTCTATCCGGGAGGAGACCTAAAACTCAATGAGAATATAGTCTGGAATTTTGGTATTGGGGTTGGAGCAACGTCGGCGGGCAACAGACTTGTCTATAAGTCGCGCATAGGTATTTTATTCGGCGCCAGGTGAATCGATCGGGTAGTAACAACCCGAATTCAGCGCAGAGGAGCTATATACCTCCGAGGTACCCTGCGCCCTCCCTGCTGTTTCAGGTATTCTATGAGGACTGAACGGCTCCGGAGACAGACCTGTTTTTGACTGCTACTTTCTTATTACTTCCTTGCAAATACCTAATGAATATGTCTATACTGATGCTTCGTTGTCGGTGGCTGTTTAAAAGTTTCTATCGTGGAAAGCAGGGGCGGTGGTTCGATTCCAGTACCGCCCACCATCAGTCACGATGCGCGGGAGGAGTCAGGCTCCCGGACGCTGAGCGATTATTGAAGTTTTAGCGCGGAGTCGTAGTTCAGCTGGTTAGAACGCCGGCCTGTCACGTCGGAGGTCGCGGGTTCGAGTCCCGTCGGCTCCGCCAGTAAACGCTGAGGGATCAGCAGGTGAGGACCACTCTTCGGAGTGGTCCTCGTCGTTTTGGGGGGGATGTGCCTGAATCTGTGCCTTTCACTGAGAGCTGGCGTTGGGCCGGGGCGACTGCCTGAGCACCGCTTCGATCGCGCCGCGAAGCTCGTGCTCACCTCCCGCGCTGAAGCCTGTCTTTCGATAGCGGATCATTCCCTTCGCGTCCAGCACAAGCGTAAGCGGGATTCCCTGAACGCCGTAGCTGTCTTCAACTTTGCCGTCGCTCAGCAACACGGTCGCGGTGGCAGAGTTCTTCTTCAAGAACGGGCCGACCTTGAACCGCTCAGAATCTATGTTGACCATTACTACCATAGCGCCTTTATCTTTGTACTCGTTTTGAATCTTCTGCAAGTGAGGAAACTCCTCACGGCATGGCCCTCACCACGTCGCCCAGAAATTCAACAACAGCACCTTCCCGCGAAGGTCGGCGAGCCGGACTTTCTGGCCCGCAAGCGTCATCAGCTCAAAGGAAGGGGCCTGTTTGGGCTCGACCCTGGCGATCTCTCGAAGGGCTTTGCTTATTGCAGACTCCCGCATCTGCGCCCGATGGCTCTCGACGGCATCCTTTAAGAGATCGGCGAGCGGCTTGCTGCTCGAACTGTAGACCTTTTGCAAGCTGGCCCTGGCTTCCTGCTGCCGCTTCCCCTCGTAAGCGTAGGCCCTCGATAAGGCGTCGGTCGCCTCGTTCTTCCTTCCCAGAGCCGAATACGCGAGGCCGAGATCAATAAGGCTCTCTTCGCTCGCGTTGATCTGCACGGATTCGCTCAAGGAGTCTGCCGCCTGCTGAGCCATGCCCTTCTGCAAAAAGATCTGGCCCTGAAGATGCAGCGCGGACGCAAGCTGATTTCTGGCGTTCTCCTTTTGATATTCGGCGGCCTCCGGGCTCGTCCCTTCTTTTGTCGGAATCGGCTCGCGCAGATGCTTGATAGATTGTTGGAGGTGATCGAGCGCAAGGTCAGGGTGCTGCTTCGATTCGACATACGCCCGAGCGAGCGTGACCCGATGCCCGGCCAGCTCTCGCTGATCCATATTTCCCTTTATCATAGCCTCGACCATCTTCCCGGCATTATCCAGGTCTTTCAAGGCTATGTAGCTTCGAAGCATGCCGGGATAGACTCCGTAAAGTTTTGCATCCGCATCCTCAATATCCTTCTCCACCTTTTTGTATGTTTCGATCTTCTCCCGCTCGTCCTTCATTGAGAAGGTCTGGCTGAGAAGACGCGCAGGCGCGCCTGAAAGCCTTATGATCTTTCCCGATGAGGTCCCCATAGTTAGAGAGAACTGTTGGCGCTCGTAGTATTTGGGATCGAGGGCCAGTATCGCCTCCCTTGCTTTTGACGCGCCCTCATCATTTTCGAGCATCTGGTAACCGCTCTGCACCACGAGCAGCGCGCTGATATCTTTGCCATGTCTTCTCTCAATCTCCCGGACTTCGCCGAGCACATCATCGCGGGTCTCGTCAGCGCCGAACGTGATATTCATACGAGCCTGCCACTTGATCGTGTAGGCGTCAAAACTCTCCGGGGCGATTCGCAGTATTCGTTCAGCCTCCTGAAAAGCCTGCTCATACATCTTCTTATTGTTGAAACTGTTTCCAAGCGCCAGGCGAAGCGGAATACTGTCTCCAGCGTGCTTGCTCGCTTTTACAAGCAGCTCGGCAGCGCGGTCGCTATCGCGGTTCCTCGTTGCCATGGTAGAGACAGCCAGCATAGCCCAGCCGAACTCAGGGTTGAGCTCAAGCGCCTTGTTGAACTCGGCATCGGCCTTTTCACGCTTATTGGCATTCGAGTAGGCTTTGCCGAGGAGGTAATGATAGACGGCGCTGTCAGGATTCTCTTTTACATATCCTTCGTACTGCTCGATAAAGGTTTCGGCTTTGTCTCGCTGATTGTCGAGGAAGTCGCGGTGGGCTTCCACGAACTCGGGAGCGAGCCGTATGACAGATTTAAGCTCCTCTATGGCTTTCTCTTTCTCTCCGAGGGCTATTAATTTTCGCGCCTGGCTGTAGCGCTGTTTCGCTTCGGGCGATGGTCTGTTATCTTGTGCGGCCAGCGCCTGGGCGATCAATGCCGTAGCCGCCAGCGCCATCGAAAGGGCCACCAGCTTTCGTCTTATCAGCATAAAGCGCCTCCTTTAAGGCTGAGGTAACTGAACGAGTCTGATTTGCCAGCCTGGCTTACCGTGGTCCGAAACGGGTCGATTATGCGCGCCTTGAGGGACCTCTTTCAATCCCAATTCTAACTGAAAAAAGCTGCAAATCGACCGCCCCGACTCTAAGAGACGTTCGTAAGCGAAATCTGTTAACAGGTTTGAGCGAAGGCTCCCCTCAGTCGCCTTCGCTCTGCTGATTGACAATATCTTTTTGCATGGCCTATGCTCCATCTCCAAAGAGCTTTCAGTCCTGATTATGATCACTGTAGATGAAGCATTG
>DASTET010000146.1:0-2984 GCA_035709445.1 Blastocatellia bacterium
TATCTTGTGGCGAAGGTCTATGAAGACTAAAGGCACGATCAAGGATACGAAAACGACGTCGGCCAGCAGAGTAAGGCTCAGCCCATCTTTCAGGTATAAGGCGAGATAGAGAAGCCCTACGAGCAGCTCGACTGCCGGATAGACGGGCGAGATCCCTGCGCGACAGCTCCGGCACTTTCCGCCGAGCGCGAGATAGCTGAAGACGGGGATGTTGTCATAAGGCTTTATCGCCGCATTGCAGGATGGACAGTGCGAGCCGGGGAAGACGACCGATTCGCGTAGCGGGAGGCGGTAGATGACCACGTTCAGGAAGCTGCCGATTATTAATCCAATCAAAAAGATAGCAACGCCGATGAAGAAGGGCGGGAGATTTTCCATTTTCGCCTTTCGCTCTGTTTACTCTGCAACGCTTCCTGCGCAGTGTGGATGATTCAAACAGTAAGCGGTCCTTAAAGAGGCCCTTCCATCTTGCCACCTGTCGACGTTGCTGTTACAAATTTGTGACCTTCGATCAACTGGATTAAATTAGCGCGGCGGAGTATTGTCAAGACTATTAACCTTTAGGTTGCGCCCGGCAGATCATCATGAAGATTCTCCAGATATGCTCTGCATCAGAGATGGGAGGGGGTGAAGTACATGTCGCCGACCTCGTCCGCGCGCTTGCTAGCCGAGGCCACGCAGTCTACCTGGCGGTAAGACCCTCAAGCCCGCTCCGGGGGCCGCTTTCGGGGGTCATCGCTTCCTGGCACGAGATGCCTCTTCGAAACTCGCTCGATCTGCAATCGGTCGCCGCAATCTCGGAGATTATAAAACACCACGGCATAGACCTGGTCCACGCGCACATGGGAAGGGACTATCTCGTCGCCGCGCTCGCGAGAAAACGAGCGCCGCGCGCAAAGCTTGTTTTGACACGGCATCATTACCTCCCGCTGAAAAAGAACCCGCTCTACCGCTGGCTTCTCCAGGACGTTTCGGCAGTGATAGCAGTCTCCGATCCCGTTCGGGATTCTATTATCGAACGGCTCGCGCTGCCCGGTGAAAAGGTCCACACCATACCGAACTGGATAGACCCTTCGCGGTTTCAGCCGATCGAGCGCGACGCCGCTCGCGGGATGTTCAGGCTGCGCGGAAATATCACGGTCGCCTGCATAGGTCAGATAACACCGGCAAAGGGGCAGGAGGTCTTCATCAGGGCTGCTGGCCGCGTTGCGCAGATGAAGTCCGATGTCGAGTTCATAATAGCCGGAGAGGAGAATGATCCGGATGAGCCGTTTACCACTCATCTCAAGAACCTTGTCAGGACTCTCGGCCTTGAAAACAGGGTGAGCTTTCTCGGCTACATAAGGCATATCCCCGAATTGCTCTCAGCCGTCGACATAGTCGTAGTCCCGTCGTGGGATGAGGGGTTCTCTCTCGTCACCATTGAAGCGATGGCGGCCCGACGCGCTCTGCTCGCGTCGAAGACCGGAGGGATAACAGACATCATCAAGGATAATGTCAACGGACTGCTCTTTCCTCCGCGCGATCTCAAGATGCTCTCGGATAAGCTGCTCTGGCTGCTTTCGGACGCGCCGCTTCGAGACCGTATTGCAGCCCAGGCGCAACGCGAGGTCTATGCAAGGTATGGACGCGACCAGATAATCGATCAGATTGAGGCTCTATATTTCGATGTGCTCAACCAAAACCTGGAAGAATGGCGCAGCTAACCACAGAGAATGTTTCTATTACTGTTTCTCCTCTGTGTTCCTCTGTGTCCTCTGTGGTCGAATATGTTGACACTATCGAGCTTGATCTCTTTTTGAACGCCCGGCTTCCCATACCTTCAGCTTTTTTAGAAAGACATAGTGCGCAGCAAAATAAGCGATTGCCAGCCCGGGTATTCCGTCCAGAAACCCGAGCCTGAAAAAGTAAGACCTCATAAAAGCGGTGACGGGCGAGAATAGCAGCGACACAAGCGACTCTCTCTTTCCGCTCCTGATCTGTTCTTCGGCTGCGAGCGTTGTATAGCGGTCGAGCCTCAGATGGTGCTCGGATGAGTTTCGGATTGTGAAGTGGAGAATCTCGCCCTTTAGCCTCCCTACCTTGCCTGAGACTTGAACCGATTCGTGAACATAGTCGCCTCTAAAGCTTCCGGCGTCGCGTCTGTAGAGTCTAAGCTTGTAATCCGGGTACCAGCCGGAATGTTTTATCCAGCGACCTAGATAGCAGGTGAGCCGGGGCATCTCGTAGCCTGAGGCAACGGGTTCGGGGCCGTTTATTATGGTCTCGATCTCACTGGCCAAATCCTCCGAGACTCGCTCATCAGCGTCGAGATTAAAGACCCATTCATTTCGAGCCTGCTCTGCGGCGAAATTCTTTTGAGCTGAATATCCCGGCCAGGGTCTTACGAAGACGCGGTCTGTAAACTGGCGGGCGATCTCGGTCGTGCGGTCGGTGCTTTCGGAGTCGACAACGATTATCTCGTCGGCCCAGCGAAGTGATTTCAACGCATCGGCAATGTTGTGCTCCTCGTTCAAAGTTATGACAGTTGCGCTGATTCTCATCTTCTTACAAAGATCGTTCTCGAAGGCGGCGAAGCACGGTGAGCGCCTCTTCCGGTCCGAGCTCATCCACGTCCAGGTTTCGTAATTCGTCGATGACCTGCTCGTTTGCGGCTTCGAAAAGCGTCGGCTGATTCTTGTTCCGTCTTGCCGGGAGGTGGCGCGCGAGCTTGGGCTTTCCTGTCACATCAAGCTCGTTTGCTTCGAGGTTTGTAAGAATCTCTCTTGCCCGCTCGATCACCGTTCGCGGCAGACCGGCGAGCCGCGCCACTTCCAGACCATAGGATTTCGACGCGCTCCCTTCGACGACTTTTCTGAGAAAGACTATGTTTCCCGATGACTCTTTGACTGCCATCTGGTAGTTGCGAACGCCGGGCAGCATCCTGGCAAGCTCCGTCATCTCGTGATAGTGAGTCGCAAATAGCGTCTTTGCCGCGTGCTGCG
>DASTET010000147.1:0-4940 GCA_035709445.1 Blastocatellia bacterium
CAGAGTCTGCGCGTAAGGGTCAGAAATACGTTCGAGACAGCTAACGAAGGAACAGTCCTTGTAGGAGCCGATGAAATGGAAGTCTCAAGACCCGTAAGCGGCGTCATCGTGGACCGCGAGCAGGCGCGGCTTGCAATTCTAAAAGTGCCTGATAGACCCGGCGTCGCGGGCGAAATCTTCACGGCTCTCGCCGAGCACCGTATCAGCGCCGACATGATCATACAGGCGTTTCACCAGGACCGCTCGGTCAACGACATTACCTTTGTCGTCAAACGAGAACACATCGACGCGGCTCACGAGACACTGAAAGCGGTCGCCGAGAGCATAGGCGCGGAAGGGACGCTCGCCGACGAGGATGTCGCAAAGGTGAGCATCGTGGGGGCGGGGCTTATGGACCAGCCGGACGTGGCAGCAAAGATGTTCACGGCGCTCGGTCGAGCCGGGATAAATATAAAAATGATCTCCACATCGGAGATTCGCATAAGCTGCGCGGTGAGCAATAGCGACGCAGACCGGGCCGTCTCACTCGTGCACGACCTGTTTTGCCTTGATGATCCCTCTTGAATGGCAATAGGCTATAGTGAAGACTCTGCCTCACAGTCCGTACAGTTCGGATAAATTATGAAACTTGCAGCTATTGATATCGGATCGAATTCAATCCACCTCGTTATCGTGCGGGCCATTCCGGGTCAAAACCTCGAAATAATCGACCGCGAGAAGGAGATGGTCCGTCTAGGGTCGGTCACGCTCCGCTCGCACCGCCTCTCACGACAGACCATCGACAGGGCGGTCGAGACGCTTCGCAGGTTTAAGAAGATGGCCGAAGCCAATCGAGTCGACCTGATCATCGCCACTGCTACATCAGCCGTGCGCGAATCCGACAACGCCAACGAGTTTATCGAGACTGTCCGCAAGAACACCGGCCTCGATGTCCAGTTGCTGCCGGGCGTGGAAGAAGCCCGATTGATCGCGCTCGCGGTCTCGGAAGTGACCGATTTCAACGGACGGCGGGGATTGATAATCGATCTGGGCGGCGGGTCGACCGAGTTCATAGTGACGCGAGGGAACGAGCCTGATCTCTTGCTCTCTGTGCGGCTCGGCGCTGTAAGGCTGACCGAGAAATTTATAACGACCGATCCTATATCCGACGAGGAGCAAGTACGTCTAGTAGCCAACATACGCACCGACCTCATCAGGGCAGTCAATGAGATCAGGCAGGTGGGATTCGATTTCGTGACAGGCACGTCGGGGACGATCCTGAATATGGTCGACGCCATAGTCTATGCCGAGACCGGCGCGGGGCTGGATGACGCAGCCCAGTACAATTCATTCAGCAAGACAATCTCAAGCGAGCAGCTCAAGCGGCTCAATCGCAGGCTCGCCGGTATGATGCAGCGCGAACGGTCTCGAATCCCGGGGATTGAGAAGGGCCGCGCCGACATAATTATCGCGGGCGGTGTGCTGCTAGAGACGATACTTTCGGAGCTTGGCGCAACAGAGATCACAAGCTGCGACTGGTCTCTCAGAGAGGGCGTCATCCTCGACTACCTGCGAAAACATCACGAGCCCTATCGGGACAATCCGGTCGCGGGCAGGGTTTCAGGAGAGATCTCTTCGGGTCCGGTCTCTAATAACGGCGAGCAACCGCTCGACGTGCGGACAAAATCTGTCCTGTCAGTTGCGAGGCGCTACGAGTATGACAGGGAGCATTCGCATCACGTGGCCGACCTCGCCCTCCAGATATATGACGGCACGCACGACCTTCACGGAATGGGCGAGAAGGAGCGCAAGCTGCTCGAATATGCCGCCCTGCTTCATGACATCGGTTACCACATAGCTCACAACAATCACCATCGCCACGGTCTCTACCTGATCAAGAACTCAGAGATGCCCGGTTTTACGGGGACCGAGATAGCGGTAATGGCTGCGGCGGTTCGATATCATCGAGGGTCGATGCCGCGCAAGACCAGTGACCACCGATTGAGACGAGAGCACGAAGATTTTCTCTCGCTGGACCGGGCGCACCGGACGGCGGCGTTGCGGCTCGCCTCGATCCTCCAGATCGCCGACGGGCTGGACCGCTCCTATCGCCAGAATGTTCGCGGCGTCCGATGCGAGCTTTCCGGAAGCAACCTTAGGCTGATCGTAGAAGCAGACGGCGAATGTGACCTTGAGATATGGGCGGCGGAAAGAAAATCAAAATGGTTTCAGGATATCTTTCATGCCACTGTCACGGTCGAGCGCGGGACGAAAAGCCCCTCGATTCTTGGGAGAGACGCCGCGATAACCACAGGATGAACAACTATCGAGTGTGGAGCTAAGTAGCTGGTATCGCTGTGTTTCTCAGACAAATAGATTGACACTCGCATTTGAAATGCATAACATAAGTCAGGCGTGGCGCCTAAGTGGCTGCCACGGCTGAGAAGTTGCCTGGTATTGTGTGGACGTTGTACCGAGCGCCAATTATCGCGACCGAGAGACAGGGCACACAATGACCAAGGCTGATCTCGCAAACATAGTTTATGAGCGACACGGTAAGCTCACCAAACGAGATGCGCTTCATCTGGTCGATCTGTTGTTCGATGTAATCAAGGACCGGTTGTTCGAAGGCGAGAGTATCCATATCGTCGGGTTCGGTACGCTTGAGGTAGTGAGCCGCAAGCCCCGTAGAGGGCGGAACCCCATCACCGGCGAGGAGATACAGCTTGAGGGCCGCCGCGTTCTTGTCTTCCGGCCATCAAGATCGATACGCTCTCTTTAAAATGCCGGAGACCGCGGATGAGCGCTGGACCGAGCTGAAGCATCAGTAATGGCCTCGCCTGGTGAGGGACGGGTGATGACATGGAAGCAGCTTCTAGAATCCCGCAAAAGCTCTTCTTCAGGATCGGAGAAGTCTGTGAGCTGATAAAGGTCCAGCCCCATGTCCTCCGGTACTGGGAGACAGAATTTCCTATGCTTGCGCCCCAAAAGAACCGAGCGGGCCAGCGCGTATATCGCCGCAAGGACGTTGAGATGGTGATGCGAATACGCGACCTGCTCTATGAAGAGAAATTCACAATAGCAGGGGCCAAAAAGAGACTCATGGAGGAGTCGCGCGGAGGTTCTTCACGCTTGAAGGTTGCGCCGCGTGAGGCGCCTGATCTGGAAGACACGGTAGCTCTGGCCGAGAGCGAGCCGACTCCTTCCCCCACAACACCGCCTCCGCCTCAGCTAGAAGCGGCGACAACACCTGAAGCCCGCATTGCTCTCAGCGTGCTCAAACGCAATCTGGAGGATTTATTGACAATGCTAGACTCGGATGCTAGCATCTCTCGTTGAACGAAGGATTACAAAGAAGTATCGGGACGTGGCGCAGCCTGGTAGCGCGCTTCCTTGGGGTGGAAGAGGTCGCTGGTTCAAATCCAGTCGTCCCGATTAATAAGGTCCCGTTGCGAGTCTCCAGCACAGATAGCCCCTCCGCGTTCGACTCCGGCATCTACAAATCATATACTTTGAAGTGGACGGTCGATAGCGATTAAACAGGTAAGGGTCTTCAGAAACTCTTTCTCGGTTTTCAATATGCCAAAGATTCTTGTTACTAACGATGACGGCATCCATTCGGAAGGGATAATCTCCCTGGCCGAATCGCTTGAAAGTCTGGGCGACGTTGTAGTCGTTGCCCCTGCCCACGAGATGAGCGCAGCTTCGCATTCGCTAACTTTAATGAGACCGCTGCGCATAGAAAAAATCGATGACCGGCATTACTCGGTCGACGGCACCCCCACAGATTGCGTCACTCTCGCGATGAACCAGATTCTTTTAGATGATCCTCCAAACCTGGTCGTTTCGGGCATAAACAAGGGGGGGAATCTCGGCGACGACGTGAGCTATTCCGGGACGGTCGCGGGTGCGCTCGAAGCGGCCATATACGGGTTGCCGGGTATCGCCGTGAGCCTAGTCCAGCGAGTCGATTTCGATTTCTCATACGCTGCGGAGGTTGCACTACAGCTTGCGCGTCGCGTGCTAGAGAACGGCCTTCCGCGCGGGACTCTGCTCAACGTGAATGTGCCGCCCGGTCCTATCCGAGGCATAAGGGTGACACGGCAAGGGACCAAAATAATCAGGCCCAATATTATCGAGGGGACCGACCCGCGCCAGCGCAAGTATTACTGGATCGGTGAAGAGAGCCTCACCTGGAACGAAGAGAAAGGGACCGATTATGAAGCGCTCAGACACGGGCTCGTTTCGATTACGCCGCTGCGCAACGACCTGACCGATTACAGGGTGCTGGACGAGATCAAATCCAGGGATTGGGATATCATCCTGGAAGAACAGACGAAATGAGATCTAATCTAACTCTGGGCGACACTCCTGGCGCAGGCCTCTACTGGCAGCAGCGGGCCCGCATGGTCGATCTGCTGCGCAGCCGTGGTATTCGCGATGAGAGAGTGCTCGAAGCGATGGCCCGAATACCCCGCCATCTCTTCGTGCCGGAAGCTCTTGCGGCCAAGGCGTACGGCGACCACGCGCTGCCTATAGGCGAGATGCAGACCATCTCACAACCCTATATGGTCGCGCGTATGACCGAGCTGCTCGAAGTCGAGAAGGATTCAAAGGTGCTTGAGATAGGGGCAGGCTCCGGCTACCAGACGGCGGTCCTCTCAACGGTAGCGGGACGCATATATGCCATCGAGCGCATCGCGGAGCTTGCGAGGACGGCTCAGGCGAACATACGCCGAATCGGCTGCTACAACGCTACGGTCAAATGGTTTGACGGCACAATAGGCTGGAGCGAACACGCTCCATACGATGCGATACTCGTAGCGGCGGGTGGGCCGGAAGTACCCACACCCCTCGTCGCCCAGCTCGGACCGGGGGGACGCCTGGTCATACCGGTCGGCGACACGGAACAGCAGGTGTTGGTCCGCGTCATCAAGACCGATAGAGGCCTCATTCGCGAA
>DASTET010000148.1:0-4881 GCA_035709445.1 Blastocatellia bacterium
TTATTCCGCTCTCACCTGTCTATCTGTTTATGCGAAGAGACCAGGATTCGAGCCCGCAACTGTTAAAGCACATGCTGCGCGTCATAATCGAATACATCGAATAGAAGCGCCCGCCTGTGGATACGGAGGCGAGGCTGTTGGTAGAGAAGCTGGTTAGAATGATTGAATGAAGATGCGGCTATCATGCCCATGACAAGCAAACAGGATTCGTGTATATGTCTGGGTGATTGAGCGCGCCCGCTGATGCCCGGCGTTAGGCCCCCCATGAAGCAACCAGTGGCTGCTTCACAACTGCGGATGAAAATAAGTGCTTTCCAATGGAATCAACGATCTAGCACTTATTTTCATAGCAGCCCTGCTGAGATCAGAGCCGTGCTTGAAGCGATGCCTCCGGGCCAGCGGCTCTTTGTCCTTCTCATCGCCGTGACAGGTATGCGTGTGGGCGAAGCTCTTGCGCTGCGCTGGACGGATTTCGTCTCTGCGCGATCCGGGATACGGGTCAATCACACGCTCTATCGAGACACGCTCAAACAGCCGAAGACCGAATCGAGCCGTCGCACGATCCGGCTTGCCGCTTCAGTTACCCAACAGCTCGCTTCCCACCGGGCGCAGTCTTCGTTTCAGGCCGAAGAGGATTTTATCTTTTCAAGGCCCGATGGCCGCCACTTAGACGACAAGGCTGTCAGGAGGTCGCTATACAGGGCGATGAAACAGGCCGAGATTCATCGCACAAGTGGAAAGCACGGTTTCCACATCTTTCGTCACTCGGCAGGGACGCTTCTTTACAGCCGGTCGCGTGACTTGAAACTGGTTCAAGGCATGCTTGGACATGCGGACATATCAATCACGTCAGACATTTACGTACACCTCGAAGATAGGGTCAAAGCGGAGGGTACTGAACTGCTGGCGGAGGAGATTTTGGGAAACTGTGACCAAATTGTGACCCAAAGCAGTAGAATGGTGAGCTAAAATATTTGGCAAGAATGGTTCTAGCAAACTGGGAATTAACAGCCTGTTAATAGACCAGGGAACAAATTCGTCAATACTGCGTTAAATGACTACGAGCGGACGATTCCGAGGAAGATTTGAGGCTAAGTGGATGTGCTAATATTTCTTCCCCCGAAATCGAAACCCTAGTTCAGAACATTAATCCTTCTCCAGGGGAACGGGGCGCTAAAGAGGCGCCCCGTATTATTTGCAGGCATTTAGACTGCCGATATATCCAACCTTTTGAAGCTCCCTTCACGGATCAGGCGTAGAGGACAGGGGTCGCGCAAAAAAATTTACCAGGCACAAATTTTTTTTGAAACTGAGAATAATGGATGGCGTTATTAATGGTGTGAGTGAACAATAGCAGCGAGCCACGATGTTTGAAAATGCGCCTGAGACTCGTGGATCGACTGGCTATACTAAGGCGTTGTCGCTTTGGGGTGAATCCTCCTCCATTACTCACCGAGCGCTGCGTCTGGCAATGTAGTTTACTTTAACTGCCAGACTGCAGCGCCCGTTCTTTTTTTACCCTCCCGCAATCAGGCGATCTTCTTGCGGAACCTGAGCGCGCTCAGGACCAGCAGAATCGTCCCCATCACGATCAGGGTGACCACCTCCTGCGTCAGGTCGCCGAGCGTAGCGCCGCGAAGTACTATCCCGCGAATGATCTCTATGAAGTGCGTCGCCGGAATAACAAAACCGACCGCCTGCATTATGGGCGGCATAGAAGCGCGCGGGAACATAAAGCCGGACAGCAGGACGGACGGGAGCGTTATAAGAAAGGCTATCTGAAACGCCTGCATCTGGTTTTGAGCCTTGGTCGATATCAGCAGCCCTATTGCAAGCGCCGTGAAGAGAAATACCAGAGACAGCGCCAGCAGCAGCAGTAGCGACCCGTTTATCGGCACGTCGAATATGACTCGCATCACCGTGAGCACGGTTATCGTCTCGAATATCCCTATCAATCCGTAAGGGACGAGCTTGCCGAGCATCAACCCGAAGGGGCGGACCGGCGTGACGAGCAACTGTTCGAGCGTCCCCCGCTCGCGCTCGCGCACTATCGAGAACGCCGTGAGCAGCGTGGTGACCACTTGAAGGATGATCCCGACAAGGCCCGGAACCATGAAGTTTGCCGAGCGCGAATCGGGGTTAAAGAGCATCTTGGGGCGGATCTCTATAGGAAGTTGCGGCTCGCGGCTCTCATCGCCGCCCGACAGCCTCTCAAGCGACCGGGTCATCCCGACCGAGTTCGACACGGTGAGGCTCTGCGATGCGATGCTCGAATCCGACCCGTCTATCAACACGAGCACCGTGGCCTGGCGATTATTGGCCAGCCGGGCCGAATAATCGGGCGGTATCTTTATCCCTACCTTGGCGCGGCCTTCGACGATCGCCTGGTTCAAGGCTTCGTCCGAACCCACGTACTCCGTCACGCGGAAGAAGTCGGTATTCTCGAACGCGCTTATAAGCTCGCGCGACTCGCGGCCCGGGTCGAGATTGTAGACCGCAGTGTCGACGTTGCGAATATCGGTGTTGATCGCATATCCGAATATCAACAACTGAATCATCGGCACGAGAAGCATCAGCGCCAGCGTCAGCGGGTCGCGGCTGATCTGTATGATCTCTTTATAAAAAATCGATCCGAACCCTTTGAACATAAGCTCTCGTTGTACGGACAGGATTAAAAGGATGATTCACCGTTTCCGTAAATCCTGTCCATTCTTTCTCTCCCTCCCCTCGTTGCCCGCATACTTCTTCGTCAGCGTAACGAAGACGTCTTCGAGAGAAGGCCGGGCATTTAGGGTCCTAACGTCGCGTATGCCGATTGCGGCAAGCGCCCTCTCTATGCTATCGAGCGGCTCGCTCGACTCCATTAACAGATGTATCGACTGGCCGAATATAGTCGCATCCCGCACAAAAGGAGCCTGCTTCAATTCGGCGAGCGCGACGGTCGCATTCGGACAGTTGACCTCGGCCCACTTCGCGCCTGGAGGGGTGACCTCGGGCAATCGTTTCAGATCATCGGGCGCGCCGTAGGTTATAAGCTTAGAGTTGTATATGTAGGCGACGCGAGCGCACCGCTCCGCTTCATCCATGTAGTGGGTCGTGACAAAGAGCGTTATGCCTTCGCTTGAGAGCTGGAAGAAGAGGTCCCACAGCTCGCGGCGCGCTACGGGGTCTATCCCCGCCGTAGGCTCGTCGAGAAATATGATCTTCGGCTCGTGCACGAGCGCGCACGAGAGCGCAAGCCGCTGTTTCCACCCGCCGGAGAGCGCGCCCGCGCGCCTGCGGGTGAAAGGGCCGAGATGCGTCAGCCCTATCACTTGCTCGCGCCGCCTGCGGAGCCGCTCGCCTTTCAGCCCATAAACGTGCGCGTAAAAATTTACGTTCTCCCAGACGGTCAAGTCCTGATAGAGACTGAACTGCTGCGACATATAGCCGATGTTCAGGCGTACGTTGTCCGTATCTTTCTCGATGTCGAACCCGGCGACCCGCGCGCCGCCCGAGGTCGGGGCGATAAGCCCGCAGAGCATTCTTATGAGGGTCGATTTTCCGGACCCGTTCGGGCCGAGAAAGCCGAATATCTCGCCGCCTTCTACCGAAAAGCTCACCCGGTCGACGGCAGTGAAGTCGCCGAACTTCCTGGTCAGCTCGTTTATCTCAATCGCGGCGTCCATATGAGGCTCACTTCTTGATTGTCACGTCTGCGGCCATCCCCGCCCGCAGACGCTCGGAGCCGTTTTCGAGGCGGACGCGCACGGCAAATACCTGGTGAGTGCGCTCTTCGCGCGTCTGCACGTTTCGCGGCGTGAACTCTCCACGATTAGCAATCTGCTCGATCCGCCCGGTGAAGCTTTCGTCCTCAAATGTGTCGACTTTTACCGAGACATCTTTCCCCAGTTGAACGTGGCCAAGCTCCGGCTCCGGCACATAGACCTGAACCCAGAGGCGGTCGACTTCGACGAGCGTGGCGACCGTCGATCCGGGATTGATCAAATCGCCGGGACGCACTTCGAGCACCTCGACAAAAGCGTCGGCGGGCGACCTGACCTCAAGCTCGGCCTGCTGGGTTTCGATCTGTTGAAGCGCGGCGCGAGCCCTCTCAAGCTCGGCGCGGGCCGCCGCGATCTCCTCCTTGCGAGGGCCTCGCTCGACCAGCAGCCGGTTCGCTTCGGCCTGCTGGTACTCGCGCTCGGCGCGTTCTATCTCTTCGCTCCTGGTCCCGGCAAGAAGCAGGTCGAGCCTCTGGCGGGCAGCCTCGCGCCGGGCGCGGGCGCGGTCGAAGGCGGCCCTCGCGTTGTCATAATCCTGTCGCGAGACCACACCGTTCTGAGCGAGCTGTTCGATCCTTTGAAAGCTCAGCCGCGCGACTTCGAAGTCGGCTTCGGCGGCATTCAGGTCCGCGCGAGCAGTGTCGATCTCCTGCTGGCGCGGGCCTCGGCGAGCCTGTTCGAGAGCGGCGCGGGCGGCCTGGGCCTGCGCGCGCGCCGCTGCAATCTCTTCGGGCCTCGACCCGTTGAGCGCCCTTTCGAGGTTTGCCTCCGCCCGCGCTATGAGAGCCCGGGCATCCGCGCGTTTTGCATCGAGGTCATAGCTCTCGAACCTTATCAAGGGCTCGTTCTGTTTTACCTGCTGCCCCTCTTTGACCAGCACCTCTGCAATGCGACCGCTGATCCTGGACCCGACGTGTATCTCGTCCGCTTCGACCGTGCCCGATAAGACCAGATCATTCTCGCTCGACCGCTCGCTCAAGTATTTCCACGTAGCTGCGGCGGCCACGACGGCGAGCGCGAGCATGCCTATGATGATCGTTTTTCGGAAGCTTCCAGTCATCGTCTGTTTTTACGTCTTCAGGTGCGCCGCGCTCGCCTGGTGAACCGGCTGGCTATT
>DASTET010000149.1:0-4046 GCA_035709445.1 Blastocatellia bacterium
TGGAAGCCGCCTCGCCCTGCTCGTCCTCAACGGAGCGAGGTTCGAGCCTGCCGTCTGGGAGCGAAGCAGCGGGCGGATGACGCCTGTCAAGCTTCCTGCTGGCAAACAAGTAGCCGACAACCAGGATATAAACTGGTCCAGAGATGGAACGCATCTGATCCTCTCGCTTCGCGGCGAAGAGTGGAGCAAAAAGGCGCGCGAGCGATTCGAGCGGGAGACTCGCGGGCCAATAGTCGTGCTTTCGAGCAAAGACCCCTTCCTCTCCTGGGACGACCTGCGACGCCTTTCAGCAATCCGCTCCGTCCACGCAATAGACGTAGCGGGCGGCCAGCCGCGCGAGCTTATCGCGGAGACCCGCATAAATTCGCTGAGCCTCTCCGACGACGGGACCTTTGCGGTCTATTCCGAAGACATCACGAAGAAGACCGATTATGACGTTATATTCGGCTCTGAGAGCCAGGTCCAGGTTCAGCCCCTCGCGGGCGGACAGCCGCGCACGATCATCAAATCGACTAAGGGCCTAAACCTGATATGGTCGAGAGACGGCCGACGCTATGCTTACGCGAAGGATGGCCAGGTCTTCTTCGGGTCGGTTGATGATAAAGAGCCGCGCCTGCTCACGGGCAAGGAAGAGAAAAAAGAATCTCCAACCGAAACCGCCGGTGATATCAAAGACGACAGGGATGCTGACAAGTCTAAGAAGGAGAAAGAGCGATTCAACGCCGTACGACTCAGCCACACGGGGGACCGGCTTGTCATTTCAAACAAGGAAGGGTTCTGGCTTGTTGATACCGCTTCAGGCGAGAAGGAGTTGTTCCTCAAGATGCCTGAAGAGGACAAAGAGGGGCCGCGTTATCAGGTCGCCGAATGGAGCCCCGACGGACAGAGCATCTATCTGACCTACTCCTCGCGGACCCGCTGGGAGCGAGGGATTTCCCGGTACAAGATAAGAGACAAGAAGCTCGAAGACCTTTACAAAGGCTCGCGGCTACTGGGCGGGGTTCGCTTCTCAAAAGACGGCAGCACGATACTCTTCAGCGCGGCGGAAGGCAACCGCCCGCAGGACATCTACGCCGCCGACCGCGACATGAAGAACATCCGCCGTCTGACGGACGCGAACCCTCAGCTAAAATCGAAGCGGCTCGGAAAGACCGAGCTGATCTCTTATCTCGATGTCGACGGCAAGAAGTCATACGGCGTGCTCTATTACCCGGTCGATTACGAGCAGGGAAAGAAGTATCCTACCGTCTTCAACATCTATGAGCAGTATTTTGACGACAACTTCAACGGCACGATCAACGTTCTGACGGCGAACGGTTATGCCGTGATGCAGCCATCGGTGAACCTCGAAACAGGCTTTCCCGGCGAAGCCTGGATGAAGGGCGTGACGGCGGCGGCAAACAAGCTTATCGAGATGGGCATAGCCGACCCGGACCGACTGGGGGTTCAGGGAACGAGCTACGGCGGGTATGCTACGAACCTGCTGATTACGCAGACAAACAGGTTCAAAGCCGCCATAAACATCTCCGGCAAAGTCAACATGGTGAGCTTCTACACGGACAGCCCCCGGCTCGGCGTGCGAAATATTCACGCGCCCGAAAAGAGCCAGGACCGTATAGGCGCAACGCTCTGGCAGCAGCCTCAGAAATACATCCAGCACTCGGCCATTATGTTTGCCGACCGGATAAAGACCCCGCTGCTACTTATGACAGGAGAGCAGGACCATAACGTCCCGGCCCGCCAGGCTATGGAGATGTACTACGCGCTCCGCAGGCTGGGCAAAGAGGTGGAATGGGTCAGCTACGTCAACGGCGGCCACGGCATGCCGACATCGACGGTCGAGGAAGTGAAGGACTATCACAACCGAATACTGAGCTGGTACGAGCGCCACCTGAAGGCGGACCCTAAGAAGAAAGGCGACGCAGAGAAGGCCGATCCTTCCGAGCGGTAACAGGCCTGAGATCGACGCCGATCAACGCCGCCTTTATTTGCCCTTGAAATCGGGCTTGCGCTTTTCGATAAAGGCGCGGACGCCTTCTTCTTTGTCCTCGCTTGAAAAGCAGAGCGCGAACAGCTCGACTTCAGCGTCAAGACCTGCTCGCAGGTCTAACCGCGCGGCATTCTTGACCGCCGCCTTGGCCAGGGCGAGCGCGACCGGGCTCATCTCGGCGATCTTGTTTGCTATTTCGAGGGTCTTCGATTCAAGCTCTTCGGGCGCGACAACATAATTGACAAGGCCGAGACGTTCGGCCTCTTCAGCCGAGATCATATCGCCGGTGAGGATAAGCTCCATAGCCTTGCCCTCGCCGACGAGCCGCGTCAGACGCTGCGTCCCGCCGCCGCCGGGTATGATTCCGAGCTTGATCTCAGGCTGGCCGAGCTTCGCTTTGCTCGACGCGATGCGGATATCGCATGCAAGCGCAAGCTCGCAGCCGCCGCCGAGCGCGAAGCCGTTTATCATGGCAATGACCGGTTTTGGAAAATCTTCTACGGCATCAAACGCGCGGCGGCCCTTCATAACGGCTCGCTGCCCGACTGCGGTCATTCCCGCGAATTCGTTTATGTCCGCCCCGGCGATAAAGGCTTTATCGCCCGCGCCAGTGATGATGACGACGCGGACATCGGCATCGCGCTCCAGCTCGTCGAAAGCGGCCAAAATATCATTGCGTGTTGCTATGTTGAGCGCGTTTAGCTTGTCAGGCCGGTTCACGGTGACGACCGCGACCCGCCCGCGCTTCTCTATCAGTACGTTTTCAAGCGCCATTTTCTCTTCTCCACAAAAATAGAATGAAACCACCGATGAACACGGATGAACACGGATAAAAAGAGTGAAAGAATCTGTGTTTATCGGTGTTCATCGGTGGTTTTTCTCTCACTGCTCCCATTTATAAAAGCCCTCGCCCGACTTTTTACCCAGCTTGCCTTCCGCGACCTTTCGCCTGAGTATGTCGGGAGGCCGGAAGACTTCGGAGCCAAGCTCCGCAAAAAGGTATTCGGCGATGCTTAATCTTATGTCGAGCCCTACGAGATCAGTAAGCCTTAGCGGGCCCATCGGGTGGTTGTAGCCGAGCACCATAGCCTTGTCTATGTCTTCGGCGCTCGCGACCCCCTGCTCAAGCATCCTCATCGCTTCGAGTCCGAGCGCAACGCCTAACCTGCTCGTGGCAAAACCCGGAGTGTCTTTTACGGTGATGGCCTCTTTGCCCATCCTCGAAGCAACGTCGAGCGCGACTCTCAAAGTCTCGTCGGATGTTTCGGCCCCGGTCACTATCTCAAGCAGCTTCATGATGTGGACCGGGTTAAAGAAGTGCATGCCGATGACACGGTCCGGTCGGCGGGTCGCCGAAGCTATCGAGGCTATGCTGAGCGAAGATGTGTTCGTCGCAAGCACGGTCTGCCGCGCGCAGATATCATCTAGCTTCGCAAACAGTTCGCGCTTTGCGTCGAGCCGTTCGACGACGGCTTCGATGACGAGATCGGCCCCCTCGGCCGAGCCCGTAAGATCGGTCGCCGTTCGAATCCTTGCGAGCGCGTCCGCCATCTGCTGTTGTGTCACCTTTCCCCGCTCGACGCCCTTCTTCAAATTCGATTCGATCATCGAGCGCCCCCGCTCGACAAGCTCCCGGCTCACATCGACGAGCGAGACTGGAAGTCCCGCCTGCGCTGCGACCTGGGCTATGCCGTGGCCCATTGTGCCTGCTCCGATGACGGCGATCTTTTCTACTGGCATGGCGTTTCGTCTATTTCCCCTCGAACCGGGGCTTTCGTTTTTCGCGGAAGGCGCGGACGCCTTCCTTGTGGTCTTCGGTCTTTATCAACACGCTCTGCGCGAGCACCTCTAGCCATCGCCCGGTCTGGAAATCGCTCGTCACGGCGTGCCAGAGTATGCGCTTCGCAAGACCGAGCGCCTCGGGCGCGCGCGTGAGCAGGTGCTCTGCAAGCGAGCGAGCCTGGTCCATCAGCTCGTCGTGCGGCACGACGCGGTTGACGAGCCCTATCCGCTCCGCTTCCGCAGCAGCGATCATCTCGCCGGTGAATATAAGCTC